>NZ_JBHUMO010000024.1:0-8417 GCF_042685105.1 Enterococcus camelliae
ACACATTGATTTCTCAATATGCTGACTGTACGTTTTCGGAACTTGGTTCCGACGAGCGCTTACCCACAACTAAAGTCACGGGTGTGCGCGCTCGGTTCAATCAAAAATGTAACATTTATAGGACAACTGTGTTCCACCTTTCCATAGTAAGTCTGAAGCAACGTACACTATGACGTGCTAATCGTTATCAAAATATGAATCAAGAGAGCGGATGAGCTGTCACGATTTTGTGCAGGCCAAGGTTGTCCCTATTTCAGCAAACAAATCCAATGAGTCATAAGCAATCAACTGAAATTAGCGGGAAACCGTTGGCGCTTAATAAATATTCTGAATGGTCCGTACCCGAATGACATCGGTATTGGTTTGAATTGTTTCAGCCAACCGTTGAACTTTTTCAAAATCCATTTCATCCAAATCAATCAATGTATAGACGTAGCCTTGCTTGCGATCACTTGTTAAGATATCAATCTCAATATCAAATTGTGAAATCAATTTTGACAAGTGGGCAAAAATATGTGGGTAGTCCTTATAAAACAAGGTTAGGCGGATAGGGGCATGAAACGGTAAGGACACTTCAGGAAAATTCACCGATTGATGGGTATGACCAAATAGTAAAAAGTCCCGCATGCTTCGAAGGGTTGTTGTCGCACTATCAGTCAAGGCTTTATTGGTGGTACCGCCAATATGTGGCAAAAGACGTATCTTGGGATGATGGAGTAGGTCAGCTGCAGGGAAATCGGAGATATACAGCCGCAAACGTCCTTCATTTAAGGCCGTAATGACTGCTTGGTTGTCGACAATTTCTCCTCGCCCAAAATTAAGCAAAATGGCCTTCTTTTTCATTAAAAGCAGGGTTTGTTGGTTGATTAATCCCCGAGTTTCTTCAGTCAAGGGCAGCAAGATAATCACAAAGTCTGAACGCTTCAATAAATAGTCTAGCTGGTCCACTTGGGTAAAATAATCTTCATTTCGCATGCGTCGAGCAAAGCCCAGTACATCCATGCCTAAATCATGACAAGATTTGGCCACTTGCAAACCAATGGAACCTAGGCCCAAAATGCCAACAGTTTTTCCTTCTAGCTCTTCGCCTACAAATTCACCGCGTCGGGCTTCGGCTTGTTCCAACAGGTCGTCTCCTGATAATGTCTGTACCATTTCAAGGGCTGGTTTGAGTGGGCGCATCGAATGTAGCATACAGCTTAATACCAATTCTTTGACTGCATTTGCATTCACGCCAGGTGTATTAAAAACGGCCGTTCCATTCGCTGTAGCAGCTGCAACATCAATGGTGTTCAGCCCCGTTCCAGCGCGCCCAATCATTAACAAACGGTCTGTGAACAACGTTGTGGGAACTTTCGCACTCCGAACAAAAATGGCATCTGGTTGCTCAATATCCTCAGAAAAAGAAAAATGCTGAGCGGACATCCGCCGTTTTAGTCTGCTTGATAAGTCACCAAGTGTGAGGATGGTATACATTTGAACACCTCCTTTTTTTTCATTTCATTCAAATTTTAGCGGTTTTTCGTGTAAAATGATAGTAAAAGATTGCAAGGGAGTGTTTCGATGCATATTGAAATGATTAAATTCACTACGGAAGAACCAATAATTGGCAAGCAAACCGAAATGAAAGACGCCACATTTGGACCGTACGTGGAAATTGGTGAACAAAATCATCTCGACAATGTAACTGTAGGCGATTATTCCTACACCGGTCAATATTGTTTTATTCAAAATAGTCAATTAGGAAAATTTATTAGCATGGCTTCAATGGTCCGCATTGGTCCGACCAATCATCCCTACGATTGGCCGAGTCAACATATCTTTGCATACAACGGTGAAGGATATGGGTTTCCAGCAAAAGATCAAACTTTTTTAACCAACCGAAAACAAAAAATTACGACAATCGGCAACGATGTTTGGATTGGTCATGGTGCGGTGATTCAAGCAGGTGTGACAGTTGGAGATGGGGCAGTCATTGCTTCAAATGCGGTAGTGACCAAAGATGTTCCCGCGTACGCAATTGTTGGGGGTGTACCAGCAAAACCAATCAAATACCGCTTTGATGACGCTACGATTGCTGCGTTGGAACGCATCAAATGGTGGGATTGGTCACGGGCACAATTAGAAGCAAACTATGCGGATTTTCGTCAGCCAATCGACCAATTTATCGCCAAACACGACAAGCAATAACTGAAAAATTCCCCAGCCAGTGATGAAACCGACCTCCAGAAAGCTAACTTTTGGAGGTCGGTTTCATGTTTTATTCTATTCCAGCTAGGGAATTTTTCTGATTATTGCATTTCGATTGTTAAGTACCCTTTGCGTGCTTTGCCGACTTTAACCATCACATAGTAAAGAACATATGAGAGAATGCCTGACAAAACAACCCCAACGAATAGAAAGACCAAAAAACCATTGAAATTCGTCGCCCACAAATTAAGAGGCGCAATCAGAGAATTTAATCCTAAACCAGCCAATTCGTAGGTCGTTTCGAAATGAAAAAGGACGGTTGCAATCGGGGCACAAATCATTGCTGAAAGAAACGGCGGAATCACCATTTGTGGATGCAACGTCAAATTGGCAAATTGAATTTTTGGCGTAATCAAGCCTTGGGCGATGTTGGCACCAATTTTGTTTTCGCGATAACTCATAACAGTGAAGCCGACAAATTGAGCTGTACAGCCGATTAAGGCCGCAGCAGAAGAAATGGGATCAAGCTGTAGGGCAATTGCTAAGGCCGCAGAAGAAGCAGGCGTCATCAGCAAAATACTCCAAGCGAGAGCGACGGCCATTGAACCAATAATGGGTGAAATTTGGACGGAGTTTGCAATCATTTGGCTGAGCCACAATAATAAAGGGGTCGTGACATAGGCCAAAAGCACCCCACTAATCCCACCAATAAAAAGACTACCAAAAGGAACCAGAATCATATCGAGTGGCGTTTTCCCAGACAACCACTTTCCGACCAACGCAGCGATGAGGCCCGCTAATACGGCACTAATAGGTTGTCCTGTTGTAAAAATCCCACCACCAGCTAATTGGGAAGCAGTATGGCCAGTAATGGTGATACTCGATACATTGTCTTGGGTAAAATAGACAGCATTCGCGCCAACGGTAGAGGCAATCATAGAACTAAAAAGCACCAACGTATTTGTCCCTAATTGATAGGCAATCCCAGCCCCAAAGGCAGGTGCCAACAAAAGTTTCGCCATGGTCCCAATTTGAGTGATTTCAGCAATACCTGTAAATTTGCCAATCGTTTCAAATAATAAGCCAATTCCTAATGCAACCAAGACGGCGTTTGAAATGCCAGCAGAAACTTTGTAGACATAATCTTTTACAATTGCTTTTTTGGTTAGTGGTGTTGCTTGTTCGGTATCCATGTGTTTTCCCCCTATGAAACTTAAACGCAATAACTGTCTAAATTTTCTAAAAATTATGATTAGTCAGATTTTAGAACAAAAAGAGAGTGATTTCAAGTTTTTTTTAGCAAAAAACCTTATTTTCGTGAAAATTTACTGAAATAAAAAAAGAGACCACCTATTGATGATCTCTAGAAGCGTAACTGATTAGAGTGTAGCAATTTTTTTCATTTCTGCTTGGGATAGATGAAAATCAAAGAGCGCCAGGTTTTCTTGTTGACGTTCGTTGTTATGGGATTTAGGGATAACAACCACACCACGCTGCACTTGATAGCGCAAAGCTACTTGTGCCCAATTTTTGTGATAGGTTGCACCGATTTGTTCTAAAATTTCTTTGGCTTCCGCAGACACCTTACTTAACGGTCCCCAGGCTTCAGGAACCACCTTGTTTGCTAAACAGAAGGCAACTAGCTCCTCATTCCAGTGACCAGGATGAGATTCGATTTGATTCACAGCAGGTTTGATTCGGCTGTGTTCGAGCAAGTAAGCCAACTGATCAGAGCGAAAGTTCGATACACCAATTGCTTTTAAGACACCCTTATCAACAAATGCTTCAAGTATACGCCACATGGCAAGCATTTGCTCTAGGTTGTCCCAAGGATGATGAATCAGATACAAATCAAGATAGTCTGTTTCCAGCGCAGCCAAGCTACTTTCAACGCCTTCCTTGACCGCAGCAGCATCTTTGTAATAGGCTTCCTCACCAGGGATTTTTGACGTTAAGAAAAATTCCTTCCGTGGAAGACCTGTTTCTTTCAACCCTTTTGCCACAACGGCTTCATTCCGATACATAATGGCCGTATCGAAAGAGCGGTACCCATTGGCAACGGCTTCTTTGATTTCAGTGGTATCGCCATTGATTTTTCCCATATACTCGCGGTTTTCTTTTCCAAACGTATTTGTACCGCTTCCAATAACCGGCATCAGAATACCAGTATTCAATTGCACTGTTTCCATAAAGTGGTGACCTCCTCAAGAGAAAATAATGGTTCCAATTCATTCTAACAAAAAAAGAAACCATCCGACAATCAAACTGGCTTTTGGGGGTCACGACAACGACGGCGCTTTTTTTTTTATAGAATGAACCATTTTTATTCGAGAATGGGTATAATAATACAAACAGTCTTTGGGGGAGTGAAAAAAATGAACTGGTTGCAGCAGACAATCAAAAAGAATTTCAGTAGTACGCTATTCACTCCAGATGAAGTTGGCAAATTGGTATTGCCCATCGTGGTTGATCAAAGCTTTATTATAGGGATGGCTATTTTTAATACTGCGATGATTAGTTCGGCGGGAATCGCGGCTGTCAGTGCGGTAAATATGGTCGAATCCTTAAATATTTTTTTGGTTAGTATTTTTATTGCTTTGGCGACTGGAGGAACGGTGCTCGTAGCGCAAGCAAGAGGGAAAAGAGATCAGGCATTGCTTCAGCGAGCGGCAACGAATACGCTAGTCACCGTCTTTTTACTAGCGTTGGTATTTACGATAATTATGCTGGTCTTCCATCAACAAATCCTATCGGGTGTCTTTGGCGGCTCAAGTGAAGCCGTGATGAAAAATGCGCGAATTTATTATATTGGGTCCGTTGCGAGTTATCCCGCTTTGGCCATTGTTGAGGCGGCTTGTGGCGTGTTAAGAGGGGTTGCAGACACAAAAACTTCCTTTTTCTTGTCTTTTGTGACCAATTTTAGCTATGTCGGCTTAAATTTACTATTCATCTTGGTGTTTCATTTTGGCATTGTGGGGATGTCCGTTGCAATTAATCTTGCGCGCATTGCCGGGGCACTCTTGTCGTTATGGTATCTGCTCTACCGCAACCACGAACTAGCCATCACCATCAAACGTATGGTCCACTTAGATTGGCAAATGATGAAGCGGGTCTTGGTGGTCGGCTTTCCCTTTGCCGCAGAGCAATTATTTTTTAATGGTGGCAAAATCATCACGCAAATTTTTATTGTTGGGATGGGAACATTGGCGCTAACATCTAATGCCATCGCAACGTCGTTAACGATGTTATTGGAGATTATCCCAGGATCGCTCTCACTGGCCTTGGTTCCAATTGTGGGTCAATCCATTGGTGCGGGAGATACCCAGAGTGTTAAACGATTTTGGCGGTCATTTTTGGGATTGTCCTCTTTCTCAACAGTAGTCGCTGGGGCGTTATTGTTGGTGCTTTATCCTTGGATTATTGAACTATTCAATGCTCCGGCGGCAGTGGAGTCTAGTGTCTTTTGGATTACGGTAATGGTCATTTTTTTCCGTATTCTTTTTTGGCCCGTCAGCTTTATCACTCCGTCAGCTTTGCGGGCGGCTGGGGATGCCAACTTTACTTCTTTGGTTTCCTTAAGTAGCATGTGGGGCGTGCGGATTGTGTTAGGCTACTTGCTTGGTATTACGTTGAACTATGGCCTTTTGGGAATCTGGGCAGCGATGTGTCTTGAATGGGGCGTACGTGGGGGGATTTTTGCCTTACGCTTAAAAAGCAATGCTTGGATTAAGAAGCGCTTAGTCTAACAGCCTTCAATCAAAGAGAATGACTTATGGAAGGGGCATTCTTTTTTTGAGGAAAAATGGTTATCGTTACCTGAGCACATTTAACGAATCAATGGCCAGTGGACGTGGACCGTTTTGTGCGGGCTTTAGAGTCACATCTTGATGTGACGTTTTCGCAGGCAAATAGTCAAAAGCTCAGTCTGTGGCTAAAAATCATGCAAAAGCGTTGGTTAGTCAAAAAACCCGTACAAATGGAAACCAAAAAGAAATTAACCTACTTCATGGATGATGTATTGTACCAAGCAATCGATGAATTCATGACGCTGTATCTTGCACGAACAGCAGTTGAAAATAGTCGTTACGAGACAATGTTGTTTTATGTATTTTTAATTTGCTTTGAAGTATTCGAAGAAGAAGACTTCTATCAATATGATTTGCTGCGTAGTAAGAAATTACCGACAGCAGTGTTAGATACTTACATTAGAGAGACGATTTTACTGTACTATCGACCCCGGAGACTAGCCATTCAGCTTGAAAAAAAATTTGGTTATCAAATTGCCCACATCAATAATCGCGTTTACTTTTTACAAGGGCGCATTGAATTGTATGACCGCCAACATATGATTGCACTTCAACGGCGCTTACTTGGCAAAACATTGATTAAATAAATTGTTGGTCCTAGTATTCAAACAATTGGATAACTATCAGGTACAGCAGACCACCCTACATGACTTTTTAGTTATTAGCTATGCGAGTGTTTTGATGATGATTGATTTTTCTGTAACCCAGACTGTCTATGTGGCTATTGACTTTACCAATTTATCGACTTATCGGTTTCCTTTTTATCAGCTGATTCAGTTAGAATTGCGTCCACTGAATGGGGTGGAAGTCAGTGAATATGACGACAGTCAAGCTTATGATTTGGTCATTTCACCAAAAGCACCTCCCAAAAATTATCAGGCGAATCAGTGGTATATGCTCTCTGAATTTGTTTCAACTTATGATTTACAAGCGATTAAGCAGCTCATCGAACAGATTCGCCATCATAAAAATTAGCAACAAGCGATACTAGTGATTTTGCCCTAGCTATCGTTTTTTTTTACATGTAAATCCATATGTAACGTGGAATCTGTCAAAAAAAAGGAAAATAACTTTTTTTTTGACAGGTGTAAGCAAGTATTTCGCTGTATGATAGAACTATAGGAAAGAAAACGATTACAACATTGAGGAGGAATTTCAGTGACAGAGCAAACGTATATTATGGCAATTGACCAAGGGACAACTAGTTCCAGAGCAATTATCTATGATAAAAAAGGGACACAAATTGGTAGCTCCCAAAAAGAGTTTACACAATATTTTCCACATGAAGGCTGGGTGGAACATAATGCAAATGAAATTTGGAATTCTGTACAATCGGTCATTGCCGGCGCATTTATTGAATCAGGCATCAAGCCTTCACAAGTAGTGGGGATTGGAATCACCAATCAACGGGAAACAACCGTTGTTTGGGAAAAAGAAACAGGACGCCCTATTTACAATGCGATTGTCTGGCAATCACGTCAATCAGCACCCATCGCCAATAACTTAAAAGATGAAGGTTATAGTGATTTCTTCCATAAAAAGACAGGATTAATCATCGATGCGTACTTTTCAGCAACGAAAATTCGCTGGATTCTAGATAATGTTGAAGGTGCACAAGAGCGAGCAGAAAAAGGAGAATTACTTTTTGGTACGATTGATACTTGGTTAACATGGAAACTAACAGACGGTGGTGTGCATGTCACAGATTACTCCAATGCCAGTCGCACGATGCTCTTTAATTTGCATGATTTGGATTGGGATCAAGAAATTTTAGACTTGCTAAATATTCCACGTGTGATGTTACCAAAACCAGTATCCAATTCAGAAGTATATGGCTACACACAAGGCTTCCATTTCTATGGTAGTGAAGTGCCTATCTCAGGCATGGCAGGTGACCAACAAGCGGCGTTATTTGGGCAAATGGCATTCGAACCAGGAATGATTAAAAATACGTATGGTACGGGCTCCTTTATCGTGATGAATACTGGGGAAGAACCGCATTTATCCGAAAATAATCTATTGACAACCATTGGCTATGGGATTAATGGCAAAGTCTATTATGCCTTAGAAGGAAGTATCTTCGTGGCTGGTTCATCCATTCAATGGCTACGTGACGGCTTAAAAATGCTAGAAAAATCAAGTGACTCAGAAGAAGCAGCTCGCCAATCGAAAAATGATGATGAAGTCTATGTCGTACCTGCATTTGTTGGTCTGGGCGCACCATACTGGGACCAAGATGCGCGGGGAGCAATGTTTGGGATTACGCGGGGAACGACAAAAGAAGATCTGATTAAAGCAACACTACAATCGATTGCTTCTGAACCTCCCACGACTTAAGTCGCGGGGTTCTGAGTCCTTACGGACTTAAAACCCTTTGACCCAAATGTAGTTTCTTCTTGCCTGAGATACGGGATACCGAAG
>NZ_JBHUMO010000025.1:0-41365 GCF_042685105.1 Enterococcus camelliae
ACAAAGTTAAAGGGAACGACTCTTACGAGCATAGCTCTAAGCGTTATCGCACTCAATCTGTCAAAATTGACGGCAGATTTTCTGCACACTTTTTTTGAAAAAAAACAAAAATTTTATTTTTGGAAACAATTAGCTGTATTCAAAATGACGTTTAGAGATGCGCCATTTGTTCAGTAGACATTAAATATACTCTTTATAAAAGGAAGGTTGATACTATGCCAAAACGTTATACTGATGAATTTAGTGTGAAAACCAATCTATCTAGGATAATAAGCAATTCAAGAAATAAAGCGCACATCAAATAAACGTCAAAAACTACAGGTCTGACAATAAAAAAAATATTTAGATGAGTGATGCTAAGTCTTTTTTAACAAAATCATCTGGTAATAAACCTTCTGAAATGAGTAATTTGGTTGCTTGTTTAAGTACTTTAGTTTTCTGTTTTTGAACAAGATTGTCTGGCATACTAATCTTATATAAGTCAGTCGAATTCCAAACCTCTCCAGTTGAAAGCATATGGTAGATAGCTGTAAGCATCATCCTTGCGATTGCGATAATGGCGCGTTTCTTTCCGCGTCGTTTGTAAATACGCTGATACTTCAAACGGTAGTGTTTATGGCAGAATAAAAGTACACACGGTTGCACACAAAAGCGCATAGTCCCGCAAATCGCTTAAGCTATAATAAAAAGCCATTGTGGGCAACCTGAAATTCCTCTAAAGTTATGGTTCCGACAACTATAACTGGAGGTAAGAAAGGCAATGCTCACAATGACCAATAGTAATACTATCAGAAATCTACGGAATAATCACGATAAATTCATTGGGCTCATTGTTAGATGAATTTAGCCACTTTCAAGCAATAAAAAAAGGATTCTATGATATTCGGCGTCACTACTCATTTTGAGTAACAACACCAAACATTATAGAACCAATATTTTCAACTATTCAATAGGTATTATTTAGTTTTTGCGACTGCACCACATGATACAGACAGTCGCAACCTTCCTTCTTTAGAAATCATTTTAAGAAGAAACTAAAAGGCGGCGATAATGTAAGAAATACCTGTCATCATAAAATAAAAGCCAACCAAGAAAGCAAGTGTAAAGGCTGCTGTAACAGGGTTAAAGAAGAGACTGATACCAATTATGACACAAAGACAATTTAAAATAATGGAAAACCAATAATATCCTGTGCTAATTGCTTTGTAAGAATCCGCCACAACGAGTTCAGAGAGTGAATCGAAAATAAACCAGATTGCAAAAATGAAAGGGAGGGCAATTAGGCCAACGGAAACGTTAAATAATAAAAACACCCCTAATAAAATATCGACAATACCAATTAGAAATAAAAAGCGATGTTTATTTTCTGTAAATCCTTCTAACCGACTACGAAAGCCCAATTCCATTACCCCTTTAAAAATAGCTAAAAAGGCAAAAACATAAACCAATGCGACCAAATTTCCTCCAGGATTTCTAAAGGATAACAACGAAACAAAAATAAAAAATAACACCAACAAAAAGTATCCCAAATTAAATGTTCTCATTTTCTCATCTCCTTTCCTCTTTATCTTAGCGCACCATAAGAGAAAAGTGAAAAAATACGACCTTGAATTTATCTATATGAATCGTAAAAAATAAAGGATTCTACCAAAGAGAATCTGGTGAAGTTATCGTCATTTCTTTTTGCGTGAAAGGGTGAATAAAATGCATTTGATACGCGTGAAGAAAAAGTCGATCGGCTGGTTTCTTTTGATAAAGTGGATCACCAATAATAGGATGGCCGATACTAGCGAGATGGACTCGAATCTGATGTGTTCGACCCGTTTCTAGTTGACAGGTTATGTTCGTTGTTCGAGAGTGAACCTGGACTATATGGATATGTGTGATAGCTAACTGTCCTTGCCGTTCATCGATTACGCGTTTGCGACGGTCGTGACGATCACGACCAATTTTTTTGCGTATCGTACAATCATTTGCTAATTTACCTTCCACGATGGCTTGATAAATACGATAGATTTTTTTTTGCTCCAATAGGCGGCCTAAAATCGGCAAAACAAGAGGATTTTTAGCAAATAAAATGACACCACTTGTTTCTTTGTCTAAGCGGTGTACGACGTAAGCCCGTTGCTTGGTTGGAGAAAGGTAAGCTTGTACATCATTTAGTAGGGTATTTGTTTCGTTGGGTTGATTGGGATGAGTCTTTATGCCCAGAGGTTTGTTCACAATCAACAAATGATTATCTTCAAATAAAACAACAACGCGGTTCGCTTGGCCCAATGCAACGGGTTGATAGCTATAATCGTCTTCCTCTAAACGCAACGTCACACAATCACCTGCTTGCACTTCTTGGTGAAACATGGCAAGCTGCCCGTTTACCCAGACGTGTTTGCGGGTACGGAGAAAATGCCGTACTTTTCTTGGAATGAGCCACTGTGATTCCAGTAAGTCACGAATAGTGATGGTTTGTTGCGAGGGTGGCAACATAATCTGATAGTCCATAAGGTTCCTTTCTTTTGCTAAACGTGGATGTTTAAGGTTTTTTTAATAAAAAAGTAATCTTTTTCTAGTAAACAAATGATACACTAATTGAGATCAGATGAGAAGGAATTTCCTTCCTAAGACGTATGCTGTCTTTTCTTTATTTCGGTATAGTAGGCGTATAGAGGTAACGGAGGAAAAAAATGGACGTGAAACAATTCTTGGCTGTGTTATGGCAGACCATTAAAACATATAGCAAACGCTTTTGGGTGTGGATCAAACCATACTTGCACCAATTTCATTTATGGCGCAAACGTATTTGGAAAAAATACCATATACATAAAATCTTTTTTTTAGTAACGTTAATCTGTTTGTTGTGTGTAAGTGTGTACTTATTTTATGTTGCAAAGACAACCAATGTCTCTGAACTTGAATCAGGGTTGAAAGAATCAACGTTGATTTACGATGAAAAAGGTGAAAGTGCGGGTAAATTGTATGCGCAAAAGGGGACGTACATTGATTTAAAAGAGATGTCACCAGCGTTAGTCAATGCAGTGATTTCAACCGAAGATCGCAACTTCTATACACACCATGGTTTTGACATCAAAGGAATCGCTCGTGCGGCGGTCCGAATGGTTATCAATCGTAGTACGGCTGGTGGTGGTGGGAGTACCATTACCCAGCAATTGGCAAAAAATGCGTATTTGACATTGGATCAGACCTTTACAAGAAAAGCCAAAGAAATTTTTTTAGCAATTGAAATCGAAAAGCACTACTCGAAAGATGAAATTTTGACGATGTATTTAAATACTTCCTATTTTGGTAATGGAGTTTGGGGAGTACAAGATGCAGCTCAAAAATACTTTGGTGTCGACGCTAGTCAACTATCTGTTGGCGAAGCAGCAACGCTCATTGGCATGTTAAAAGGACCATCTATTTATAATCCGATTGATCATTTAGAAAATGCCACCAATCGCCGTGATAC
The DNA here is from genome assembly GCF_042685105.1 of Enterococcus camelliae. Lineage (NCBI taxonomy): Bacteria > Bacillati > Bacillota > Bacilli > Lactobacillales > Enterococcaceae > Enterococcus > Enterococcus camelliae. The sequence goes on from NZ_JBHUMO010000025.1 coordinate 3,464, forward strand.
CGTTTTGCAATCAATGGTAGACAATCATAAGTTAAGTGCGGATGAGGCCAAAGAACAAACAGCTGTTTCCTTGCAGAGTTTAGTGAATGATACGTATCAAGCATCCACTGATAACTATCAATATCCTTCTTTTTTTGATGCGGTGATTAATGAAGCGGTGGATGAGTATGGCATCGATGCGGATGATATTATGAATCGGGGCTACAAAATTTATACGACATTGGACCAAAACCAACAAAAAGCCATGCAAGAAACGTATGCAGTAGATGGATATTTTCCAGAAAATGCCTCAGATGGTGCGATTGTACAATCGGCAACGGTCGCAATCAATCCCAATAATGGTGGAGTTACCGCATTAGTCGGTCGCCGTGGTGAATCCGTTTTTCGAGGGTTTAACTTTGCCACTCAAATGAAACGTTCTCCGGGATCAACCATTAAGCCACTAGCTGTCTATGCACCAGCTTTGGAAAAAGGCTATACTCCGGCAAGCATTTTACAAGATAGTCCACAAAGCTATTATGATGCACAAAATTATAGTCGCACCTATTCGGGAGAAGTACCGATGTATCAGGCTGTCGCTCAAAGTTTGAATTTGCCGGCTGTTTGGTTGTTGCATGAAATAGGCTTAGAAACTGGCTACAACAAAGCCAAAGAATTCGGTCTTTCATTGACCGCTGATGACAAGTATTGGGGATTGGCCTTAGGTGGTCTACAATATGGTGAATCACCATTAACAATGGCCGCGGCCTACAGTGTCTTCGCCAATGGTGGGACATATTACAAACCCCATTTGATCACGAAGATTGTCGACTCAACGGGTGCAGTGATTGTTGACAACACTGAGGTCAAAGGAAAACGGGTTGTATCTCAAAAAGTAGCGAATGCGATGACTAGTATTTTACTAGGAACGTATTCTCACGGAACAGGTTCGTTAGCCGATCCTTATGGCTATACTGTTGCAGGAAAAACGGGTACGACTGAAACCGGATTTGATGCAAGCAAGGTGAATGATCAATGGGTGATTGGCTATACGCCAGACTTAGTGATGGCCACTTGGTTGGGCTTTGAAAAGACGAGTGCTGAACATTATTTACACGGCACGAGTGAAACCGTCGCAGGGTTGATTTTTAAAAAAGTTGCGGAAAGTGTATTACCTTATACCAAGGGCACCAGTTTTGAGGTGGCTGATGCTTACGACACAGGTGGGAAAGTGTTAACACCGAAAGAAGCCAAAGAGCAGTCAGGGGAATCCACGGACAATGATTGGCAAAAGGGATTAGATGACTTTACCGAAAAAGCCAAAGAAGGGTTAACAGATTTTGGAAATACAGTTAAGGAAAAATCAAAAGAGCTTTGGAATAACCTCTGGGGGAAAATCCAAGAAAATCAATAAAGGGTTTTGTCAGAGCTTTCATAAGATGGTAAAATAGAGAAAGAAGAATGAATGGAGGAACATCATGACAGCAAATATTTATGATACAGCAACGCAATTAGAACGAGAAATTCGGGCAACTGATCAATACAAAGCCTTGCAAGAAGCATTTGCAAATTTAAAAGAAAAAACGGAAGCCTATGCCTTATTTAAAGAGTTTCAAGCCTTTCAACAAACACTTCAACAAAAAATGATGAGCGGCGAAGAGATGACGGAAGAAGATGCTCAAAAAGCGCAAGAATTAACAACAGCTGTTCAAGCCGAAGCGGGGATTGCAGAGTTAATGGAAGCCGAGCAAGCCTTTAGCTTATTGGTGAATGATATGAACAAGATTGTTATGGCACCAGTTCATGAATTGTACGAAGGTGAATAAAAAACGTTCATACTAAAATAAAGACAGTCGTTCCACATTTAGCACGAACTAAATGTGAAACGACTGTTGTTTTGTAGAAAGAGTGGGAGAGCATGAACCATATTGAAATTTATGTAGCCAATCTTGCTAACACGGTCCAATTTTATCATTGGTTGTTGGTTTGTAATTTGGCATTCGAACTGGATACTCATTGGGTGAATGGCGTAACGTTCCGTCAAGATGATTGTTACTTAGTTTTTGTTGAAGTAGCCAAAGAAAAACAATCAATGGGTTATAATCGTACGCACATAGGACTGAATCATTTGGCTTTCTGGGCAACATCTCGGCTGAAGGTTGATCAAATACATGATCAATTGACCATCATAAATCCCACAACGTTACTTTATGATCAATTGTATCCATTTGCAGGTGGACAGAATCATTATGCGGTCTATTTTGAAGATCCAGATCGAATTAAATTGGAAGTGGTTGCCGTCTAAATCAGAAAAAATACGAACAAGTTTTCGCGTTTTTTCTGACTTTTGACAGAGAACATGATAAAATAAAGGAATAAACGCAAAGGAGTCATACAGAATGGTACGGTTTATTCATGCTGCCGATTTGCATTTCGATCGGCCATTTGAAGGCCTGTCTGCTCTTAAAGAGTATCAAGCCTTTTTTTTAGAGTACAATCAACAGATGGTGCAAACGCTTGTCGATGTTGCACTAGAAGAAGCGGTTGATTTTTTAGTATTGGCGGGGGATACGTTTCACCAAAACCGTCCAACATTAAAAATGCAACGCTTATTTTTTGAACAAATGGATCGTTTAGCGCAGCGAAATATTCCAGTCTATCTTTGTTTTGGCAATCATGATTATTATGATCCGACTCGCTATTGGTTTGATTTTCCTAAAAATGTTCATTTATTTACATCAGAGGAGGTCGCAACCATGATGGGGGAGACAGCAGAACATGAACGTTATGCTATCAGTGCGTTCAGTTACTGTCATCCATGGATTCGCACGACAAAAGCCAGTGAATTTCCGCCGCGTATGGCTGTCGATGTGCACATTGGCATGTACCATGGGGAAGTGGGGGTATCTGGGCAATACGCACCATTCCAAGTAGCAGATTTGCAAACCAAAGGCTATGACTATTGGGCGTTAGGGCATATTCATGTTCCCACTAAGTTAGCCAGTCAGCCTCCGATCTGTTATCCGGGGACCCCGCTCGGTCGAAATAAAAAAGAAGACAAAATTGCAGGAATTCAACTTGTTACCATCCATCCACAACAGGCACCTATCATCGAACAAATTTCTGTTGCTGGGATTCATTGGCTTACCGGACAACTATCTTTAGCTGGCTGTTCATCGAAAAAAAACGTCTTGGATCGCTTGCTGAGTGAACCAATCCATTCTCGCCCATGCTTTTTACAGTTAGAACTTTTTGATACGGACGATTTACCAAGTGATTGGTTATCACCCGTCGAAAAGCAAGAGCTGTTAGCTTATGTGAATCAAAGGCAAGGTGAGCAGACAACCCAGTGGTTATACGATGTCACAGTGGTTAAAGAAGCACAGCAGGACCAAGGCAGTCCGCTATTACTTGATTTTGCTGAATGGCAACTTTTGTATCAGACCTATCAAGAACCCACTGTTTTTCATCAAACTGTTGAGGAATTGTGGACGCAACCGGTTTTGAGTCAGCTGTTTCAGACTACCTCTTTCCAAAAAAAGGTATTAGCCAATGTTCAACGCCGCATCTACGAAGAATTTGATGTGAAAGAGGAGGGGGAATAATGCATATTATAAAAGCCGAAATTGTTGGTTTCGGCGCCTATCGTCAGCGAGAGTTTACCTTTTCAGCAGGCAATCAATTGATTTATGGGGAAAATGAAGCGGGGAAATCCACTCTTTATCAGTTTATCCAAGCGATGCTCTTTGGGTTTCCTAAGAAATCCACTAAAAAACGAGACTATACGCCGACAGATGGAGCTGCCTATGGGGGACGTTTATGGATAGCGACTCCCCAATATAAATCGATTAAAATCGAGCGGTTCCGTCAAGCAAATCGGGGAAAAGCTCGCGTATGGCTTGGTGAATTAGAGACAACGGAAGAACACTTACAAACGGTATTAGGTGGACTGACATTAGCAATGTTCCAAGAAATCTACACCTTCCAACAAGAGCAACTGTCCAAACTTGATCACTTACAAGAAGACGAATTGCATCAAGCACTGTTATCAATAGGAATTAGTGGAAATCAGTCCATCATGTCCAGTATACAAGCCGACAAAAAAAATAATCAGGCACTCTTCCGTCCAAGAGGGCAACGGTTGCCATTAAATCAACTGATTCAACAATACAAACAGTTGCAAGCGCGCATTCAAGTTAAAGAACAACAAGAGGCTCAAGTCCAAGCAAAAGTGCAACGAGTTGGGCAAATTCAACACGAAATGGAACAAATGAATCAAACGTCAACAGCGCTACACGAGCATGCTCAGCAATATGAGCAGCAGACACTTCATTGGAGTCTCTATGAAGAATGGCAAATGCTCAGACAAACATTGCCTAAAGAAGAAAACCTAGCAACACCAGAGCTGACACGACGAGTACAACACTTTTACCAGCGTTATCAAGATGTGACAGCAACGATTCAAAAACATCAAGCTGAAATAGCCCGATTGGAGCAAGGCAACACTTCTGAACGGTACTTTTTTTACTTAGAACATGAAGCAACGATTCAGCAAGTGAGCAAAGCACAAGTCGAATTGGCGCGAATGGTTGATCAAGTAGCGCAACAAACGAATACGTTACAAGTAAAGCTGCAGCAACAACAAAAGTTGGAAGCAAAATGGGGATGGCAAACCAATCATCCACCTGCCCTTGCCCAACAAGCAATTTATGATCAATTAGCAACGATAAAAAAATTACAACAAGAAAGTCAACTGCTTCATGAACGAAAGCGCTGGATAGCTGAACAACAAGTAGCAACTCAAGAAAAGCAAATGAGTGAAATTGATCACTATCAGGCGAAAAAGGATTATGCAAAACCCTTACGTATCGTGGCAATTGTAGCGCTTGTTTTGGGCGGCATAACCGTTTTAATAAGGGGACTGGGACCAAGTATTTTCTTCATGCTTTTAGGAATAAGTAGTGGCATCATGTCCTATCGTCTATCATCATCAAAAAATACCCAGTCAGTGTATGAGTCTTCTTCAGAGGCATCCAAAAGGCAAACAAACTATGAGCTGGAATTGCAAGATCTGAGTGATCAACTGCTGGGAAAACAAGAAGCATACGAACAATTGGTGCACCAATTATATCCTTTCTTTGGAGAGCAAGTTCCAGTTGATGAGTGGCCATTCATCGTGCAACATTACGATGAAGAAGTGCAAATATATTTGGATTTGTTACAAAGTTTGCCACCATTGCGCCAAAGCATCAACACTATACAGACCAAATTAGCGGAAAAGGAACAAATTTGGTCTGATTTTGGGGAATGGCTACCGTTGGCCAAGTTACCTTTAATGGAGCAAGTGACGAAGATTTTGGCTTTTGGCGAAGAAATGCAGGCGATTAAAATAGAACGTTTGCAACAACCCAGTACGCTATTAGCCAAACAAGTACAACAATTGCAACTCGAACGGGAGCAGTTAATCAAAACACACGATGCGTTGTTGCATCAATTAGGAATTGAGCAACCAACAGATATCCCAATGTGGATGAGACAGTGGGAAGAATATTGGCAACAGCGGAAGCGTGAGAAAGAACTGGCTCAGATGTTAGCTGGTATCTATCCTCAGCAAATAAAAAAAGATGAGCTAGCAACGCTCGTGCAAAAAAATCACCAACAACAAATGGACCTCAAACACCAAAAAGAGTTGTTGGTAGCTGAACAACAAAAATTGCGACTGGAACTGGCTCAATTGCAAGAAGATGGGACCCTTGATGAACTTTACCAACAGCGTGTTTTGCTTGAAGACGACTTGCAAGAAAGTACTACACAATGGGCAAGCAATCAACTTCATGCAGCGATGCTTGGGGACCTAGCCACCAATCGATCCGAACAACAATTACCACAATTAGTGCAAAAAGCAGCGCACTTCTTTCAAATTTTGACGAGAAATCATTATCAAAAAATTTGGTTTGATGAAGGACTATTGTTTGTAGCAAATGAGAAACAGACGTTTGATATTTACCAATTGTCCACAGGAACGAAAGATCAGTTGATTATGGCCATTCGCTTTGCGTATCTTTCTTTACAGGGCAATGAAACGTTATGTCCAATAATGATTGACGACGGATGGCTGCATTATGATTACCAACGAAAATATGATTTAGCACAACTTTTTAAAGAATTTGGAAAAACGATGCAGGTCATCTGTTTATCCTCCGACCGAGAAATGGTAAGCTATTATCAGGAATTGGACCAAATGCAAATGTCCATCGAATGAAAGGATGTGAATTCTAGCTTTGTTGAATGCTGTGCATCCACAAAGCTAGCCACGTAATGAAAAAAATTAGAGAATTAACCCTTGATGAAACCTTTCAATTATTTGTTTTAATCAAGCAAGCAGATGTTCGAATTGCCAAAAATGGCAAAAAATTTATTGCCTTCACGTTTCAAGATACGAGTGGCACAATTGATGGTAAATTTTGGGATGCATCCGAAGAGGAAATTCAAAAATTTTCAGCGGGAAAAGTGGTTTGTCTTGATGGAAAACGAGAAGTCTACCAAGGAAATCCACAGGTGAAGATCTTTCATTTGCGGTTACCAAAAGACGAAGAACCATCCGATGCTAGTTTATTTATGGAACGCGCCCCTGTGAAACGGGAGGAGATGGAGGCATTCATCAGCCAAACGTTATTTGAAATTACGAATCCTCATTGGAATCGCATTGTTCGGTATTTGTTCAACCAATACAATCGGGAATTTTTTGAGTACCCAGCAGCAAAACGTAACCATCATGCGTTTGCTGGGGGCTTGGCTTATCATACAACGACAATGTTGCACTTGGCAAAAGCAATGGTAAGTCAATATTCCCAACTAGATTCTGCTTTGCTTTATGCTGGCGTTTTGCTTCATGATTTAGGCAAAGTGATTGAGCTATCTGGTCCAGTGGGAACGGAATATACGTTAGTAGGAAATCTAGTGGGTCATCTTGTTATTGTGGATGAGGAGATTACAAAAGCTTGTGTGGCCTTATCGATTGATCCGGCTAGTGAGGATGTTGTGTTGCTCCGGCACATGGTGTTGGCCCATCATGGATTATTAGAATATGGCTCGCCAGTACGCCCACACATCATGGAAGCTGAAATTTTACATCAAATTGACAACCTCGATGCTTCGATGCAGATGATGAGTACAGCCATTAGTCAAACAGAACCAGGAAGCTACACTGAACGAATTTTTGGTTTAGATGGCCGTAGTTTTTATGTACCGAAAATAAATGAGTAAATAGCAAAAAAAAGTAGTTGAAATGACCACAGTCATTTCAACTACTTTTTTTTAATTATTTGGATGAAGAAGTTGTATCTGAAGAAGATTCAGATGTTTCGCTAGTAGAAGACGTTGTTGCTGAACTTGAAGTAGATGAAGTTGAGCTAGATGACGTTTTCGTTTCAGCGGCATCAATAAAGGTTGATAAGATATTACTGAAAGATTTATCAACAATTTTTACATTTTGATCTTTCAAGACTTGACCAATTACTTTCGTTGAGAAGGTTGAGTCACTTACTTTTGCATCTGTTGCGATGGTTTTCAAGGTCTTTTTGTATTTATCCATGTCGTTACCCTTGGAAGATGTTTTCACCATTTTAACAATGTAGTAGCTTTGCGTATACGTAGATGCATTTGTTACCGTAATTGGATCAGAAATTTCACCATCTTTTAATTTCCATGCTGCTGCTTGAACTTCAGCAGGGATGGTCGTAGAGGTAGAATCGAAGGTTACTTTTCCTCCATCTTCTTTTGTTGTGCTATCTGTAGATTTTTCTTTAGCAATCTTAGCAAAATCTGCGCCATCTTTGCTAGCTTCTGTTTTTACTTCTTTTGCTTCATCTTCAGAGGCAACTTGGATGATTTGAGCTTCAACTTCTGGATGGAAGGATTCCCAAGCAGTTTTGTAATCAGCATCTGTCAATTTTACGTGTGCTTTTAAGCCTGCTTCCATTGCAAGTTGTTGTTTGATTGCCTTTTTATAAGAATCTTTTGTGTAGCCAGCTGATTCCAATTGTGATTCAAATGAATCGCCGTATTGTTTGGCTGTTTGGTTGTATTGTTTATCAATTTGTTTTTGTGATACTTTGTCACCATATTTATCTTCAAATGCTTGATAGATAATCATGTTACGAGCCAGTTGTTGATTGGCAGAGGTTAATTTTGCTTCTGCATAAAAATCAGAAACGGTAATTTTATTGCCTTTCATGGTAGCAATTGTTTCGTCATTCGAACTAGAACAAGCGGCTAAGGTTAACACGCTAAAAAGTCCTAATGTTGCCAAAAGTAGTTTTTTCTTCATTTTCTTAAGCACTCCCATTTTCTATTAAAAATAATCACAACAACTACTATAACATATTTTTAATAGAAAAAAAGAAATCGGTAAATGTTTCAAATAAAATTCATATAAATATCATGTTTTCTTTAGGAGTTTACTTAGTTGAAGCAAATTTTTGCTTTGCTTCTTGGACATGTTGGCTTAAAATTGTTCGTTGTTCTTCGATGCGTTTGATTCTAGGTTCCGCTTGAAATTGGAAGGCATCGATATCCTTTTGAATTGCTTGAGAGACAGTAGGAATCGTTTGGGCAACGAGTTCGGATGTTTCTTTCACGGTTTTTTGAAATTCTTCTACGTGATTTTTAAACGTTTTGGTTGAATCAGTGACATCAACGACATATTGATCAATTTGGTTTTGAAGTTCTTTGCCTTTTTTGGGGGCAAAAAATATCCCCAGGCTACCGCCTAATCCGGCACCAAATAACAATCCTTTAAAAAATGATTTCATTCACTTTTCACCTGCGCTTTGATTTTTGCCGCCAAAGTAGCCAGGTCTTCTGCACGATAATTTTCCATATGGTTGCCAAAATGTATGGCAAAATCATCTTCTTTTCCATACCGAGGAATTAAATGAATATGGGAATGGAAAACAGATTGATAAGCAATCTCTTTGTTGTTGTTAATAATGTTTAAGCCTTCCATCTCAGGAAAACTAGCTTCCAAGGCACGTGCAATCTTAGGGATACGTGAAAAAACATCAGCGGCTAGTGTTTCATCGTATTCAAAAATATCGGATACATGTTTTTTCGGAATAACCAGTGTATGCCCAGGTGTGACTTGCGTGATGTCTAAAAAGGCATAGACTTTGTCGTCCTCATAGACTTTGTGACTAGGAATATCGTGAGCTAAAATACTACAAAAAATACAGTTTTCCATTAAAATAGCCTCCTTAAAAACAATGTTTGTTTACAAACAGTGTACCATATTCCCTAAAATTCCGTAAAAAAAGTGAATAGGGGAAGGAAAAGAATCATTCAACTAGTATAGAGTGAGGTTTCCGATTTTTTTCGGGTATTGCTTGCTAGAAAAGAAGTTTATCAGTAAAATGAAGCAAGAAACTTTGAGAGGAGATATTGAGGAAATGGGGCAATTTCAGCTTGGACCAAGTGCAGAGCTACTATCAGTGGCTATTCGAGTGAAAGACCGTGACAAAATGATTGCGTTTTATCGTGATATCATCGGTTTTTCTTTAAAGAGTGAAGAAAATGCATTGGCAATTATGGGGACGGATCAGCATCCCGAGGAACGGTTTTTATTGGAGGAAAGTCCGCGGGCACAGGATTATTTTGGGAAAACAAAAAAATTGCATCATCTAACCCTACAAGTTCAATCACTTGCGGAATTAGCAGCGATTGCTGCACGATTAGCCAAAGTGGCAGATCAGCATTACCAAATTGAGGTGACAGATTCAGTTATCGAAGTCAAAGTAGTCGATCCAGAAGAAAATCAATGGGTGATTTGCTATCAAAAAAAGGCCTCAGACCAAGTAATTACAAGTTCAGAGGAATTAGTTACAGAGCAAACAGACGCAAGTATTCGTCTGGCTGAAACGATTCAATTCGTCTCTGTTGCATTAAATGTGCACGACATGGAGGAAGAGGTGGCGTTTTTAACGACGAATATGGGACTAAAAAACAATAGTCAGGAAAAAACGGTTCACGTGCCTTCTGTTTCATTTTCAGTGGTAGCCAACCAAGTATCTGATCCAACGGTTAAGCTGGCTAGTCATGAGGTGATTGGTTTAGAGTTTATCAAGTTTAGGATGGACCAAAAAGATCTACTTGCTTTGGAAGAAAATTTAGTCGCTTCCAGCAAAGATTTCTTTATTGATCAGAAAAAAACAATTCTGACCGTCTATGATTCAGTAGGGGTCGAATGGTGGTTTGAACAAAGCAAGTAGCCTTGTAGTAGTCAAACAAAAGAGGTGAGCAAGCTGTTTGAAAAAACATTAGCCTTAATGGAGCGCCAAAGAAGAGCAGGTGTCTACAGTGGTTATCTCGTTAGTTTCTTAAATGAAGGAAAAAGCGAACGCACGCTGAATGGATGGGCGGCGACTGTACCGACAACGGAACGTTTGACGGAGCACCATTCTTTTGACGTGGCTTCGTTGACAAAAGTGATTGGCACGACAAGCGTGCTTTTGCGCTTACTTGATCGCAAAGAGATTCAGCTAGATGATCCATTGCAGATGTATTTACCGGAATATGTGGATTCACGAGTGACCATCAGACATCTGGTTACACACACCTCTGGGATTCATACGTGGATTGCTCATCGGAATCAACTCTCCGCATCAGAACTCAAAGCAACCTATCTGCAGCAGCGAGCATCATCCGAAATTGGGCAGCGGGTACAATATACTGATACAGGCTTTCTTTTATTAGGCTTTATGTTAGAAACCATATATGGAGGGATACCGTTAGCGGATATTTTTCAACAAGAAGTGTTTACCCCCCTACATATGATGGATACATCGCTTGGATATTCGGGCAACTTGGATGAAGTTGTCCCGACAGAACAGCTCGTAGATGGTCAGGTTCTTAGAGGAATCGTGCATGATCCCAAAGCACGAATTCTGGGGGCACATGCCGGCAATGCGGGAATTTTCTCAACGCTAGCTGATTTGGAAACATTTGGACAGATGTATTTGCAAAATGGCGGGAGCTATTTATCCACGGAAGTGATGCGCCTGACACAAGAGGATCAAACACCGAATCATCAGGGACGAAGGAGCTTGGGATGGCAGCTACTTGGAACGAATCAACAGCCAAAGCTATTTCATACCGGTTATACAGGAACTTTTTTGCTACTTGATTGTCATAATCAAACGGGGATGATTTTTTTATCTAACCGGGTTCATCCACGAGATGAACGACAAGGCTATATCGAACAACGAAATCAATTGGTCACTTGCTATAGGAATGAGCAAAATGAACAAGCGGAAAGTGAGGAGTAAGAGATGGAACCTTTGTTTTTACAACCAGTATTTCAAGAAAAAATTTGGGGTGGCACGCGATTACACGATGTCTTTGGCTTTGATTTGCCAAGCGATAAAATAGGGGAAGATTGGGCGATTAGTGCGCATCCACATGGTGTCAGTACAGTTACAAATGGTCCATTTAAAGGTAAGAATTTAGCAGATTTGTGGCAAGAGGAAAAAGCATTGTTTGGGTACCCAACAGAAGCAGTTTTTCCTTTGTTAATCAAAATTCTAGATGCCGAGGATGAACTATCTGTACAGGTCCACCCGGATGATGCCTATGCAAAAGAACATGAAGGAGAACTTGGGAAAACGGAATGCTGGTACGTGATTGATGCACAACCGGGGGCGGAAATTATTTATGGGCATCATGCCAAAACAAAGGCCGAGTTTGCTCAAATGATTGAACACGAGGAGTGGGATCAATTGTTCCGCAAAGTTCCTGTTCGCAAAGGTGATTTCTTTTATGTTCCTAGTGGGACCATTCATGCCATCGGAAAAGGAATTTTAATTTTGGAAACCCAACAAAGCTCGGATACTACCTATCGGGTCTATGACTATGATCGTGTTGATGATGCTGGCAACAAGCGGGAGCTGCATATTCAACAATCGATTGATGTTTCCACAATTCCAGCTACGTATCCAACTCCGTCCATCCAAGAAGAGCGGAAAGGACAGTCTACCATTACAACGTATTTACAAACGGATTTTTTCAACGTCTATGAATGGGATATTCGAGGTGAATTACCTTTCAAGAAGCAGGCTCCATATACACTGGTTACTGCTATTTCAGGTTATGGAACACTGATTGTTGAAGGGAACACGTATGAATTACAACCAGGCACGAGTTTTATTTTACCAAGTCAGATTGATGAATGGAAAATCGAAGGCGATGTGCAATTGATTGCTTCCGAACCTGGAGCCAAAGAATAAAAAAAGGGATAAACGAAAAAAAGTTTTTGTTTTTATGGTTCATTTAAGCAAGCCAAGCTATCCTTTAGGCATACCCAAACAAACCAAACTTTTTTTCATTTCTTTCTCCCTAGCTTACTAGCCCCCAACTAGTAAGCTTTTTTTTTGAAAAAAAACGTGAAGCAAGCACTCAGTTGTTGAGTAGACTTGCTTCACGAAAACAGTTTAGTTGCTCGTTGCTTGAGGTGTTGGGTGTGAAAGAGTTGGCAAATCATTTAGAGCTTTTTCACCGTATTTTTTAACTAGAGCTGTCTTGAGAAGACGTTCTGCTAGAATCGGATTTCTTGCTAGCAACGGTCCATGGAAATAAGAACCGAAGACATTTCGATAAATAACCCCTTCTGACTGATCCTCCCCATTGTTGCCATTTCCTTGGATAATGGTTCCTAACGGTTTTTCTCCGTCACCAAGAAATGTTCGACCATTGTGATTTTCAAAGCCGTAATAGGTTTCGTTGAAGGCGTCATTGTGAATGACAATATCGCCGATGAAACGGTGATTGTCTTGACTTAATGTATAGTGATTCAAGGCGCCAATGCCAGCAATTTTTTCGCCATCTGCTCCAATGTAGTAATGACCAAGTAATTGGTATCCTCCACAAATAGCTAACATGACACCATCATTTTCAATGTAGGAAGTTAACGCTTCTTTTTTTGCTTGGATATCTTTTGAAACAATCATTTGCTCGTAATCTTGTCCACCGCCAAAAAAAACCAATTGGTAACGTTCAGCATCAAACGGTTCATGAATGCTCACAACTTCCATTTCTAATGCAATCCCAAGTTGTTTGGCTACATAATTGAGCATGAGGATATTCCCGTTATCTCCGTACGTATTTAATAAATTGCCATATAAATGAGCCAATCGTAGGCTGTAATTAGTCATTGCTCATTCCTCCTTTGATGATGCCTTTTTCAGCTAGTCGTTTGCGCAATTGTAAAACGGCGGTGTACGTTGCCAAAATATAGACGTGTTTGGTTGGTAAATGAGGAATTTGTTGAATGGTATCATCGATATTTGCAACTTCTGTGATGTGTGATTCAGGAATACCAGCAACTTTCAATCGTAACGCCATGTCTTTGTGACGATCACCCCCAGCAATCACTGCAGGAATGTCCATGTCAGCGAGGGCTTCATGATTACCATCCCATATCCAACTAACATCAATTCCATCAGCATAATTGGCGTTTAGTAAACAAACGAGTGAGAATTCTTCCGGTGTGAGACCAATCATATCAATGACTTGATTCAAGCCAACTGGATTTTTTACGAGGACAAGGGTACATTCTTTGTCGCCTAATTGAATGACTTCTTGTCGTCCAAAAACTTTTTCATCATAGGCTAAACCTGCACGAATTTTTTCAGGAGAGACATGGTAATGTTCTGCCACAGCCGTTGCAGCTAACGCATTATATATGTTGTATAAGCCACCTACTTCAATATGATAAGGCTCGCCATCAATCACAAAGGATGCTTGTTTGTTGGTCATTGACGTTAACTCAGTCAGGCGATAGTCTAATTTTGGCCGCTTAAATGAACAATTGGGACAATAATACTTTCCAAGATTCGCATACGTGAGCATTTTATAATGAAGAATGTGCTGACAGTGTGGGCAAAGGACATTATCGGTATTGTAATGTGCCATTTGTTCTTGGTCTGGCAAATGATCGAATCCATAAAAAAGTTGTGGATTGACTGTTTTCAAAGAATGAAAAATGGGCGCATCGCCATTTGCTAAAATGAGGGCTTTCGGTGACTGGGCCGCCCCTTCGACAATCATTTTATAGGTTGTATAAATTTCCCCGTAGCGATCCATTTGATCACGAAAAATATTGGTGAAAACGAAGAGTTCTGGTTTGATATATTTGGTGACCTCGCGAAGACTGGCTTCATCTATTTCTAAAACTGCAAATTTCTTTTGCCCTTTTTTGGCACGTGCAGAAAGAAAGGTGGAGACGATTCCTTGAACCATGTTTGCACCAGTGGGATTCGTTAAAACATTGTCAAATTCTTGACGTAAAATATTTACAGTTAAAGCAGTTGTCAGTGTTTTTCCATTTGTCCCTGTTACAACAACTACTTGGTAATCTTTTGCAAGTTGATCTAATACCTTTGGATCGATTTGTAAGGCTAATTTGCCTGGAAGGCTCGATCCTCCTTTAAAAAATGTTTTTAAAAGCCATTGTGAGCTCTTTCCCACAAGAATAGCGACCGCACTTCTTATTCCCATAATTTCCTCCAATAATGACCGATTTCCATTTGAACGTGTATAATCTTATCACAAATTTTCTTCCAACGCTCTTTCAACAAGAAAAAAAACGGAGAGCCACAGAATGCAATGAATTTTCGCCGACTACCCAATGATTCAAAAGAACGTTAGCCAATAATAATTTTTTCCGTTGGGTACTGATAGCCTAAGTCTCGTTTTTCTTTTGGAACAAATAACAATAATGTGTATAACATCCCAATGCGCCCAATGAACATCAACAAAGCAATCACAAGTTTTCCTACAGTCGATAACTCGGGCGTAATGCCCAACGACAATCCGGTGGTCCCAAAAGCAGAAGTAACCTCGACAATGATGGAAATTAAAGGCAAATCTTCCGTTGAGCTTAAAAATAAAACGCAGAAAAGACACATCGTTAGAGACAACATGAAGACAGCAATGGATTTTTGAACATCATCATCGGCAATTTTTCGACCAAAAACATTGACATGCTTTTCTCCTTTTAAAAAGGACACCAAGTACAAGCCAATAATGGCCACGGTGGTCGTGCGGACACCACCACCAACTGAGCTAGGACTACAACCGATAAACATTAAGACCGAAAAAAGCATTAAAGTGGTGATTTGAAATTGATTCAAATCGTGAATTTGGAGTCCGGCATTTCGAGTAGTCATAGAATAGAATGAGCTATTTAAGAGCTGTTCGCCGAATGACATTCTAATAAATAGGTGATCTTTTTCTAAAAAATAAATAGCCAGTGCACCACCAATGAACAAAACTACAAACGCCAAACAGGCAATCTTCGTAAAGAGAGAGAAGCGAAAAGGGAGTCGGCTTCGTTTTTTATGAAGAAGGTAAAGAAAATACTCATGAACATCCATTAACACTGGAAACCCAATACCACCAATAAAGATTAAAACCATGATAGCAATTAAAAATAAGCCATCTTTGGCAAATGGGAGAATGGAGTCGCCGGTTACATCAAATCCTGAATTGGTAACTGCTGAGATAGCTTGATAGAAACCATAGAAAACAGCAGAGGACCACTGAGTATAGTATCCTCCCAATTTAAAATAGAGGGCAAATAAACTACCCGCGAGAAGCTGCACAATCAATAAAATGGTAAACGTCGTACGAATCATTTTTACAATGCCGCTTAGTCGAGGCTGGTTCATGTCTGTCATGATTAATTGCCGTTGTTTCAATGAAATTTTTCGTCTCGAAACAATAGCAAAAAAAGTAGAAAACATCATGATACCGAGTCCACCAATTTGAAAAAGAACTTCTAATAAAATAATCCCATGATGATTAAAAACATCCGTCAATGAAATCGTCGTTAAACCAGTTACACTGACTGTACTAATGGCTAAGAAAAGCAAATCAATGAAGGAAACCTGATGATTTGGCACCCGAAAAAAGGGCAAATAAAATAGAATAAGTGCAATGATAGCCATGGCAAGATAATAAAAGACAATGATTTGAATCGATGAAATATTCTTCGATAAAAAATGCTGTCCTTTGCGCTGTGTCAGCTGGGAAAATCGTTGGAAATTCATCAGAAAACTCCTTTATTATTCAGTATAGTTAGTATAGCAAATTTTCTTCGTACGTTGACAAGATTCAGTGAAAACATTGCGAAATTCTTAATAACAAATGATGGGCAGTTCTTTCTTTTTAGGATATGCTATACTAAAAGAAGAAAAAAAGAAGAGGAGTCAGTCTAGTGAAAAAATTTTTGAGTGATTGGGGTCTTTTTATTGTTATCATCCTTCTTTTTTTGGTGATTCGTTTCTTCATTTTCACGCCTGTCCAAGTAAGTGGACACTCAATGGATCCCACACTTGCCGATGGTCAACGACTAATCGTCAATAAGTTGGCTAACATTGAACGCTTTGAGATTGTGACCACCAAAGAACCAGATGACCAAGATACAACGGCTGTGAAACGAGTGATTGGGTTACCAGGGGATACCGTGAAAATGAGTAATGATGTACTAACTGTTAATGGCAAAATCTACAAAGAACCTTATCTTGATCAATTTAAGCAAGCCTTTGCCAAAGAAAAATTACAAACAGAATACAGCTATAGTACGTTGTTCCAAGAACGAGCGAATGCAGCCACTACGTTTACTTCCGACTTTGAAGTAACGGTACCAAAGGATAGCTATTTTGTTCTAGGTGATAATCGATTGGTTTCAAAAGATAGTCGAATTTTTGGTTTCGTGTCCAAAGCTGATATCCAAGGGGAAGTGGTCGTGCGATATTGGCCAATTAAGAAAATCAAATTATTTTAAAAACGTTTGAAGAAGAGAGACTCGAATTCATTTGGTGATTGCACCAAATGAATTCGAGTCTTATTTTGGTTTAAAGTGTGGGGGGCTTTTTTGCGAGGAGTGTTGATTGCGCGATAGAAAAAAAGAATCAATCTCAGGTACGGCATTGTTTTTTTGAAGGAAAGGACTGTACTTACGACCCATTTGTGATAGATAAAAACTATAGCAGTGAACAGTCTGACGTAGGAGAATGCGGGTCATTTGACAAAGAGATGTCATGTTGATTAAAGTACGATTATTATCATACAAATAGCATCTAGAATTTTGTTTTGGGAAGAGGAGAATGTATTCATGGGGAAAAAGAAATGGTTAATAGCGGGCTTGGTCGTTTTGGGGCTTTTTTTAGCTGCTTGTGGGGGAAACTCATCCAACTCAACGACGACAACATCGAAAGCATCAAAAAATGATGCTTCTACATTTACCTATGCCATTAGTGGGGATCCAAGTTCCATGAATCCAATCAATACGAGTGATCGTTGGGGCTTAACTGTCGCAAATATGATTTATTCGCCATTAGTTGCCATCGATGGCGAAGGCAATTCAGAGAATGTATTGGCGGAATCGGTTGAACCAGCAGCGGATGGCAAGTCAGTAACAGTGAAATTAAAGAAAGATGTTAAATGGTCAGATGGTGAACCACTTACTGCGGATGATGTCGTGTTTACCTACACCAAAAAAGCAGATAAAGCAAATGGCAATGCCGATAGTTTATGGATTGGTGATCAAGCCATCAAAGCGGTGAAAGTGGATGATTATACGGTACGCTTTGATTTTCCAACTGTTAGTGCAGCAGCCGTTAATAATATTGTCACGGAAACATTTATCATTCCGGAACATATCTACAAAGATGTGACTGATTTTTCGGTCAGCGAATTACCAAAATCGCCTGTCGGAACAGGACCTTACAAACTAAAAGAATACAAACGAGGACAATATCTACAATTTGAAGCCAACGAAAATTATTTTGGCACAAAACCAAGTATTAAAAACGTGACGTTACAAATTATCGAAAGTACCAATACAGCCAAAGTTGCTTTACAAAAAGGTGAAGTCGATGCAACAGTCGTGTTGCCTTCAGACATTAAAGATTTGGATACAAAAGCAATTAACACTTACGCATACAGTGAAAACCGGGTTGGCTACCTTGGATTGAACAGTCAAACAGAACAGTTAAAAGATGTAAAAGTACGTCAAGCAATCTTTTATGCTTTAAACAAAGATGAAATGAATAAAGCAGCTTATTTGGACAAAAAATATTATGCTACACCAGATTCATTTTTACCGCCAGCCAACAAATTTGCTAGTGATGATGTTGAAACATACAGTACCGATGATGCAAAAGCCAAAAAATTATTGGCTGAAGCGGGTGTCTCTGACTTAAAAATTAATTTAGCATTCACGGCGTCTGATCCAGCGCAAAGTTTGCAAGCAACCTTAATCCAACAACAATTAGCCAAAGTTGGGATTACAGTTGAACTACAAGGTGGCGATGGCACGGCAATCTACACGGAGCTACGTAAAGCCGATTCGACCAAGTACAATATGTTCTTAGGTGGCTACATTATGGGAAATGACCCCGATCAATATGCACGCTTGTTTAAATCTGGAGGAGGGTCAAACTATTTCAAATTAGCGAATGCGACCGTCGATCAATTATTTGATCAAGGTGCGGTTGAGCTGAATGAAACGAAACGCCAAACGATTTATGATGATTTGCAAAAAGAAATTGCAGATCAAGCCGTCATTTATCCGATTGTTGACAACAAAAAGATTTTAGCTGCTAATAAACGTATTCAAGGAATTGATGAGGCCAAATTAGTTCCAATCTATACGTTTGAAGATATGGCAAAATTAACGATTAAGTAAATGATTGTCAGGCTGTGCCAAGAAAATGCGATTTCTTGCACAGCCTGTTTTGTCTGATTAATTGAAAAAGGAAAGAGATGTGAACGCATGTTACGCTACATATTGAAACGATTGGTACAAGCTATTCCGTTGCTATTGGTGATTTCTTTTATCGTTTTTTCATTGATTCACTTAGCACCTTATGATGTGATTGATTCGCTAACGACGCCCAACATGTCCCCTGAGCAGGTGGCTGGTTTGCGGCAACGTTATGGATTAGACAAACCTTTTTTGGTGCAATATTTTTTGTGGATGAAACAAATTTTTCAGGGTGATTTTGGGTATTCGCTGGCTTCGCAACATAGCATTGCGGATGATTTGGCAACCAAAATCCCAAATACGATTCGGTTGGTGTTGCCTGCGTATGTGACGGCCCTTGTTTTGGCTATTATTTTAGGATTAGTAGCGGCCGCCAATCAAGGCAAATGGGTGGATCGGGTCATTGATGGTATTGCGTCGATTGGGATTGCCGTTCCGTCTTTTTGGCTGGCAATGTTGTTGATTTATTATTTTGGGTATCGTCTAAATTTATTCCCAATTATTGGCATGCAAACAGTTGGAAAAGCATGGAGCCTAAGGGATTATTTGGCACATTTTATTTTGCCATATACAACCTTGACCATTGTCTTTTTCCCAGAATTATTGCGTTATATCCGTGCGTCTGCGATGAAAGAGGTATCGGAGGATTATGTGATGGTCCAGAAGGCATTTCATGCGACCAAATGGGAAATTTTTAGTCATCATATTAGTCGGAATGTTCTGATTCCAATTGTGACACAAATTGGGATGGCGTTGCCCATGCTGGTCACGGGGGCAATTATTACTGAAACGATTTTTGGCTGGCCGGGTGTTGGACCTTACCTAATGAGTGCGACCAAAAGCTTAGATTATCCAGTGATTATGGCTGTGATGCTTTTCTCGGCCTCATTGGTCATCTTAGGAAACTTGCTAGCTGACGTGTTGTATTCCGTCGTTGACCCTCGAATTCGTAAAGGAGGGAGCGCAAAATGAGTGCGATTCAATCATTTTTTAAAAGTATCCTACGACATCCTTTGTACCTACTGTCTTTTCTTTTTCTAGCAATTTTGGTGGTGCTCTCACTCATTGCACCATTGTTGCCATTGGATCCGACCTTAACGAATGTGAGTCAAATGTCACAACCCCCTAGTTGGCAGCATTTATTTGGGACTGATGAAGTGGGCCGTGATTATTTTATTCGGGTTGTGTACGGTGGCCGTGTTTCCTTATTAGTCGGAGTACTTGCAATGTTGACAGCTACTTGTATCGGTACCATCATTGGACTGGTAGCAGGCTATTTTGGTGGCTGGGTGGACAATGTGTTGATGCGATTTGTTGATGTTTTGTCTGCGATTCCTTGGTTAGTCTTAGTGATTGTGTTAAGTGTCTTTTTAAAACCAGGCTTGACGACGATTGTCATTGTGATTGGTGGTTTTTCTTGGATGAGTATTGCTCGCTTGATTCGCGGGGAGACACTATCAGCAAGAGAACGGGACTACGTGGCTTATGGGAAATTCATTGGGCAAAAACCGGCAACGATTATTGTAAAACATGTTTTTCCTGCTGTTTTACCAACTTTGATTGTGGCAGCGACAACGAGTATTTCGAGTGCCATTATGACAGAATCGGCTTTGAGCTTTTTGGGCATGGGCATTCAACAACCAATGTCTTCATGGGGAAGTTTGTTGCAAAATGCGCAAGCAACGTTACAAAGTGCACCGTATATGGCAATTTTACCTGGTTTGTTTGTGGTCTTAACGGTCTATTCATTTAATAACCTAGGGGACTTTGTTAAGAGTCGGTTACAAGGAGGAGAAGAGCAATGAGTTCATTGTTAGCAGTCAACCAATTGTCAGTGACAATTGAGACAGGGAAAGATGCGCGGCAGACACTGGTTCATCCTCTTTCCTTAACGATTAACAAAGGTCAGGTGATTGGGATTGTTGGGGAATCTGGTAGTGGAAAAAGTATGACGATGAAAAGTTTACTGGATATTTTGCCACAAAAAGCAGAGGTCACTTACGACTCATTTGAGTTTGCTGGTCAATCGGTTACCCCCAAAGAGCGCCTGCCGATTTCGATGATTTTTCAAGACCCAATGACCTCCTTAAATCCCGTGCGGACAATTGGGTATCATTTGATTGAAGTGATTCGGCGTCAAACGTATGTTTCAAAAAAAGTGGCTCGTGAGCAAGCAATTCAAGAATTAGCGAAAGTCGGAATTCCTTTACCGGAAAAACGGATGAAACAATACCCCCACGAACTTTCAGGAGGGATGCGGCAACGGGTTATGATTGCGATGGCATTATTGGCGAAACCTCAATTGCTGATTGCAGACGAACCGACGACCGCATTAGATGTGACCATTCAAGCACAAATTTTAACACTGATTCAGCGTTTGCAGAAAGAAGAAGAACTGTCTGTCTTTTTGGTTACTCATGATTTTGGTGTGGTAGCAGGAATGTGTGATGCCATCAAAGTGATGTATAAGGGACATGTAGTTGAAGAAGGGCTGACGGACGAAATATTTTATCATCCAGCACACCCCTATACCAAACAGCTTTTAGCAGCCGCTCATTTAGGAGACAAAGAAACACCCGAATTGCCGACAACTTATCAATCCCCCTCTTTAGGAGAATTGGTTGTTACGCAACTTTCACCCACTCATCGTGTTTGGTTAGGAGGGATTGTTCATGAA
This sequence comes from Enterococcus camelliae, assembly GCF_042685105.1. Lineage (NCBI taxonomy): Bacteria > Bacillati > Bacillota > Bacilli > Lactobacillales > Enterococcaceae > Enterococcus > Enterococcus camelliae. Next base: position 24,940 of record NZ_JBHUMO010000025.1, read on the forward strand.
TAAAGAACCGCTTATACAAATTAAACATGCCAACAAACTCTTTAAAACACGTAATTGGCGGGGGCAATTGACAGAAGTTCAAGCAGTCAACGACGTCAGTTTAACGATTTATAAAGGAGAAACGGTTGGATTGGTCGGTGAATCAGGAAGTGGCAAAACAACACTTGGACGTGGCATTTTGCAGTTAGAGCCGTTTACTTCGGGGCAAGTATTGGTTGATGGAGAAGATGTTCAGACCATGACTACCAGTCAAAAACAGACCCTTGCTCAAGAGATGCAGATTATTTTTCAAGATCCCTATTCGGCACTTAATCCACAAATGACAGCCTTGGAATTGGTAATGGAGCCTCTGTTTCGAGAACCCAAAGAACTAGCTAGGGAAAAAGCACTGGCACTTTTAAAGATAGTGGGGATTGAAGGCGAAGCAGTTCATAAGTATCCACGAGCATTTAGTGGTGGACAACGGCAACGAATTGGAATTGCACGGGCTGTTGTTGGACAGCCACGCTTTATTTTATGTGATGAACCAACCTCTGCTTTGGACGTCTCAATTCAAGCACAAATTATGGCGCTGCTCGTTCGCTTACAGCGAGAGTACGCACTGTCTTATCTGTTTATCTCACATGATTTATCAGTGATACGCCATATTTCCGATCGGATTGCTGTGATGTACCAAGGTCAATTGGTTGAATTGGCTTCAACCAGAGAGCTGTTCGAGCATCCACAACATGCGTATACGAAAAAATTATTGGCGGCTGCCCCCGTTGCAGATCCCAAACTAGCACGACGGCAAATGCAACAAGAACAGGTGCAAGAAATTATTACGTTAGGGCCTGACTTTGAATGGAAAGAAGTCCGACCAAATCATTTTGTAAGGAGTGAATAATATGTCTCTTGAAACATTAACTATTCAAAAAGGAAAAGAAAAATTTGAATTATCTGCAAATCCCACAAATTGGGTTTTGGCCAGAGGTTCTGGCTATTCACCAGTTCAAATGTTGGTCACAGCAACGGCAACATGTGGTGGTTACGTGTATGAATCGGTGTTAGAAAATTCAAATGTGCCATTTGAATTTGAAAAAATTGCCGTTTCTTATGATCGCAACCAAGAACAAACGGCGCAACCAGTTTCTGCGATTGCGATTACGTTTTTTGTTCGTGTACCAGAAGCATTTCAAGAAAAAGCACAGCGTTGTGTCAAACTTGTCTCACACAATTGCCCAGTGATTCAATCATTGGATAAAGGGATTGAAGTTAGTGAGAACGTTGTTTTTATCTAACTCACCACACCCCTATATCTTTCAAAAACCTAGCATGAAATGGTCTTAGGATCATTCATGCTGGTTTTTTTTGAGAGAAGGCATTTCTGAATAATTCAACTAGGTTTTCGTGATTGTTTTGGCTATAATGAATAAATGAAAGTGAGGCAATTATGGATTCTTTAACACAACAATTAAAAGCAACCTTTGGCTATGACCAATTTCGTCCAGGGCAATTGCCGATTATTAAAGATCTTTTAGCAGGTGAAAACGTCTTGGGTGTCATGCCAACGGGTGGTGGAAAATCCATCTGTTATCAGCTACCAGCTATGATGTTAGAAGGATTGACCATCGTCATTTCGCCACTAATTTCATTAATGAAAGACCAAGTGGATAGTTTAAAAGAAATGGGAATTGCCGCAACTTACGTCAACAGTAGTCTCTCTTTTTCTGAGATGCAACAGCGACTAGGAATGGCAGCGAGAGGGGAAGTTCAGCTGTTATATGTAGCACCTGAACGATTGGCAACGACAGAATTCACCGAGTTGCTCCGACATATCACCATTTCATTGGTTGCCATTGATGAGGCGCATTGCATTTCTCATTGGGGCCATGATTTCCGTCCAAGTTATTTGTATTTAGCCGAGTGGTTGCAAAGCTTCAACCCTTCTCCGACGATTGTCGCACTTACAGCCACAGCTACCCCAGAGGTGGCTCAAGATATTTGCCAACTGTTGCATATTTCGCCAGAACGAGTCATTCAGACGGGATTTGCACGTGAAAATTTAGCGTTTCAAGTCGTGAAAGAGCAAAAGGATGTTTACTTATTAGAGTACTTAAAAATCAATCAGAAGCAATCTGGAATTATCTACGCTAGTACCCGCAAAGAAGTGGAGCGATTGTATCATTTGTTGCAACACCATCATGTATCCGTAGGCAAGTATCATGGCGGATTGAGTGAAGAGGAACGGTCAAGCAATCAAGAGGCTTTTTTATTTGACCAAGTACAAGTGATGGTTGCGACCAATGCTTTTGGTATGGGAATTAATAAGAGCAATGTTCGTTTTGTCATTCATGCGCAAATCCCCGGTAATATCGAATCGTATTACCAAGAAGCTGGACGAGCGGGACGGGATGGCTTACCAAGTGAAGCTATTTTGCTTTACGGCGCTCAAGATTTACAAATTCAGCAGTTTTTTATTGAGCAATCAGAAGCGCCAATTGACTATAAGCAAAACGAATATTTGAAATTGCGTGAGATGAATCAATATGCGCATACGCAAATGTGTCTGCAATGTTACATTCTTCGCTATTTTGGTGAAACAGGTACGGCGTGTGGCAAGTGTAGCAATTGCCTAGATGAGCGTGAGGCAATCGATGTCACACAGGAAGCACAAAAAGTATTGTCTTGTGTCAAACGGATGGGGGAACGCTTTGGGAAAGGGTTGGTTAGCAAAGTATTGACAGGCTCTAAAGATCAAAAAATTAGTCAATGGAAATTTGACCAGCTAACGACATATGGGTTATTGGCTACTTGGTCACAAAAAGAAGTCACAGATTTGATTGATTATCTGACGGCAGAACAATATCTCATGTTATCTGAAGGCCAGTACCCGTTACTAAGTGTTTCTGCAAGTGGTGTGGATGTTCTACGAGGAAAACAACGGGTTTATCGCAAACAAACAGTCGTTAAACAGCTAATTATAGATGATGAATTATTCGAGCGTTTGCGTCAGCTACGCTTAACGTTGGCTCAAGAACAGGGGTTGCCACCCTATGTCATTTTTTCTGATAAGACTTTGCAAGAAATGGCACAGAAACAACCAACTACTACACTAGAACTTCTTCAAATAAAAGGCGTGGGCCAAAATAAGCTGGATAAATACGGCGCTGCTTTTTTAGCAATCCTCCAAGAGAATAAATAATTTTTAGCACTCAATATAATAGAGTGCTAAATTTTTGCATTTTTTTAGAGGGTGAGTACAATAATAAGTGTAAGGAAGTGAGAGGCTTCCAGACTTACAGGTGTTGCCGCTTGTAAGAAAAAACCAATTTTGAAAGGGGAAATAGAAAATGGCAAATGCAGTATCAAGATATGATGGTGGGTTAGCAAGAATGGATGATTTATTCGACAGTTTCTTCCCTAGATTTTTTGGTAATGACACATTTCAAGTTGACATTAAAGAAAATGATGCCGAATATGAATTAACAGCCGATTTACCAGGATTTAAAAAAGAAGAATTAAATGTGACTTATGATCATGATGTTTTAACAATTGCAGCGGAACGCAACAATGTTGTGGAAGACAAAGACGAAGAAGGACATTTCGTTCGGCGCGAACGTAGTAGTCAATCGTATCATCGTCAATTTATGTTAAAGGGAATTGATGAAAGTGCCATTGCGGCAGAATTCAAGGATGGTGTGTTAACCATGCAATTACCAAAACGAGCAGATGCGAAAGAACCATTAAAGAAGATTGAGATTAAGTAACCTTTTAATGAAGAATTCATCTAGAGGATGCGGACTCCCAAAAATTAGGCCGACAAGTCAATTTTTGGGAGTCTTTTTTTATCAGTGATTGTTTCTACCATTCGCTGACAAAGGACAAATATTTGAGGGAAAAAAGAAAGAACAAAGCGGAGCAAGTCAACGAAAAAATGGGCACGGTAAAGTGGTTGTTCAAGACAAAGACCAATGTTTCCACTGTAAAAAATCTGCTATTTCAAGTATAATACCAAAGAAGCTAAAAAAGGAGTCGCAGAAATGGCACAGTTATTTTTTAAGTACGGCGCAATGAACAGTGGCAAGTCGATTGAGATTTTAAAAGTGGCACACAATTATAAAGAACAAAACAAATCAGTCATTTTGATGACGAGTGCTTTGGATACGCGGTCGGGAGTGGGCAATGTTTCTAGTCGAATTGGATTAGAGGAGCAAGCCATTCCTATTTTTGAGCAAACCAACGTTTATGACGTGATTTGCAAATTAGCAATACCACCTTATTGCGTGTTAATTGATGAATCGCAATTTTTGCAAAAACACCATATAATAGAGTTAACCCAAATTGTCGATGAGTTGAACATCCCAGTGATGGCATTTGGCTTAAAGAATGATTTTCGCAATGAATTATTTGAAGGCTCAAAGTATTTGTTATTATATGCAGATAAAATCGAAGAAATGAAGACGATTTGTTGGTTTTGTCATAAGAAAGCGACGATGAACTTACATTATATTGACGGAGAACCTGTTTACGAGGGAGATCAAGTTCAGATAGGTGGCAATGAAGCCTATTATCCTGTTTGTCGCCACCACTATTTTCACCCCAAACGAATGGAAGAATAAAGGAGAGCAAGTATGTACGATCAGTTACAAGCGATTGAAGACCGTTATGAAGAACTAGGAGAATTATTGAGTGATCCAGATGTTGTTTCGGATACGAAACGCTTTATGGAGTTGTCAAAAGAAGAAGCCAATACCCGTGAGACAGTAGCAACTTATCGCCGCTACAAAGAAGTTGTTCAAGGAATTGGAGACGCCGAAGAAATGCTAGGGGAAAACCTTGATGCTGAAATGGCGGAGCTGGCCAAAGAAGAGCTCTCTGATTTGAAAAAGGAAAAAGAAGCATTAGAAGAAACGATTAAAATCCTCTTATTGCCAAAAGATCCTAATGATGACAAAAATATCATTATGGAAATTCGTGGTGCAGCTGGTGGGGATGAAGCGGCTCTTTTTGCCGGTGATTTGTTTAATATGTACCAACGCTATGCTGAATCTCAAGGCTGGCGAGTAGAAGTGATGGATGCTAATGTGACAGGGATTGGTGGCTATAAAGAAGTAATTATGATGATTACCGGTGATAACGTTTTTTCAAAATTAAAGTATGAAAGTGGTGCGCATCGTGTGCAACGGGTTCCATCAACGGAATCACAAGGCCGCATTCACACGTCAACGGCGACTGTTGTGGTTATGCCTGAAGCAGAAGAGGTCGAATTGGATTTAGCCGATAAGGACATTCGGGTGGATATTTATCACGCATCTGGTGCTGGTGGTCAGCACATCAACAAAACAGCCTCTGCGGTTCGTCTAACTCATTTGCCAACAGGAATTGTCGTCGCCATGCAAGATGAGCGTTCACAGCTAAAAAATCGCGAAAAAGCGATGAAAGTGTTACGTGCACGAGTTTACGATCAATTGCAGCATGAAGCACAAAGTGAATACGATGCAAACCGTAAGTCCGCTGTTGGTACTGGGGATCGCTCGGAACGCATTCGGACTTATAACTTCCCACAAAATCGCGTGACTGATCATCGAATTGGCCTAACGTTACAAAAACTAGATCAAATCTTGGCAGGGAAATTGGACGAAATCATTGATGCATTGGTTCTTTATGATCAAACATCGAAATTGGAAGAATTGCAAAATGGCTAAGAGTTACTTTCTGACGATAGAAGAGGCAAAATCTCAACTGGAATCGCATGGCAAAGAAGGCTATGCGATTCAATCTGTTTTCCTTACAAGAAAAAATTGGGACAAAACCAAGTGGTTATTGCACATGCACGAACCGATTCACCAAGCAGATGAACAGCAGATTGCCAGTGATTTGGAGCAATTACTAGCAGATATTCCTCCACAATACTTGACTGGACAAGAAGAATTCTTTGGAAGAGTCTTTTTTGTCAACGAATCCACGCTGATTCCTCGGCCTGAGACAGAGGAATTGGTGGAGCAGTGTCTCCAAAAAGTCACAGCTGAAACCTGTCGAGTGGTGGATATTGGCACTGGGACCGGTGCCATAGCGGTAACGGTAAAAGCGGAACGTCCCTTGTGGCAAGTAGCAGCAGTAGATGTGTCGGTTGAGGCTTTAGCAGTTGCCAAAAAAAATGCGCAACACTTGGGAGTAGCCATTGATTTTTTCCAAGGTGATACGCTAGGTCCTGTCCAACAGCAAACATGGGATGTAATTATCGCCAATCCACCATATATTAGTTATGAAGAATGGCCATTGATGGATGCCAGTGTACGCAAATTTGAACCAAAGCTGGCCCTCTTTGCCGAAGATCATGGGTTGGCAATGTATAAAAAAATTGCACAACAGGCCCAAGTATGTCTAGATGAGCAAGGGTGGCTTTTTCTAGAAATTGGGTACCAACAAGGCGCAGCAGTCCAAGCTATTTTTCAACAGGCTTTTCCTAAAAAAGAGGTTCAAATCAAAAAAGATATGTTTGGCAATCCGCGAATGGTTCTTGTGCATTGATTGTGGATACTGTGGAAAAAAATACTAAAAGCAAGTATAGCAAGAAAAAGAAAACAAAGATATACACAAAAAATTCGGAAGAAAAGTGATTAAGGTTATCCACAAAATGTGGATAACCTGTTGAAAATGTGAATAACTAAATGTTTTAACCGATAAGGGGTGTGGATAAACGGTGGAAATTCAAAAATTTTCGGCAGACGAAGTTAAAAAAGCAGCAAATGAAATAAAAAAGGGTGGCTTAGTGGCATTTCCAACGGAAACAGTGTACGGATTGGGAGCGAATGCCTTGAATCCACAGGCAGTCAAACAAGTGTATCAAGTGAAAGGTCGCCCGAGTGACAATCCACTCATCGTTCATGTGACAGGCTTTGAGCAAGTCAAAGCGTTTATTGCAAAAAGTCATCCATTGGCGGAAAGTTTGGTGCACCATTTTTGGCCGGGACCGCTGACGCTTATTTTGCCTATCAAACCGGATGCATTTGATGCCGTTGTGACGGGTGGATTGAATACGGTTGCTTTTCGTATGCCCAATCAACCACTCACCTTGGAATTGATTGCCGAAGCAGGTGTACCTTTAGTAGGTCCGAGTGCCAATTTATCTGGTCGTCCAAGTCCAACAACGGCTGATCATGTGATTCATGATTTTCAAACGACGATTGCAGGCGTATTAGATGGTGGCCCAACCCAAATAGGAGTTGAATCGACGGTTCTTGACCTGAGTGATGAAACAAAACCACCCATGATTTTGAGGCCTGGTGCCATTACCAAAGATATGTTGGAACAGGTCTGCCAATCAACAATTCTGATTGATCAACATTTGGTTTCTGAAGAGGAGGCACCCAAAGCACCCGGGATGAAGTACAAGCATTATGCTCCAACGATTCCTGTACAGATGGTCTCTGAGCACCAATGGGAAGAAGTGGCTACTTTTTTAGCCACGCATCCACTACGAGCAGGCATCTTAGCGGGGCCAACTGCGTCTGGAAAGGTCAGAGGGGAAGCCGCAGCAGTGTACATGTATGCAAATGATTCCATTGAGGCAGCTACTCGAGGATTATTTTCTGGATTGCGCGCATTGGATGAAAGTCAAGGTGGCTTGGATATTCTCTATGTTGCCAGTTATCCTGAAGAGGGATTAGGGGTTGCTTATATGAATCGCTTGAAAAAAGCTGCTAATCACATGTATTTTACGAACAATAAATCAGAAAATTCCTGATTTTTTCAGAGAAACCTAGTCGCTTATTTTTTCCTGTGTTACAATTCACGTAATATCATTAAAGGAGAGTGCAGTGTAGATGGACTATCGAGCTTTTGATCCAGAATTATGGACCGCAATTGATGATGAAGGGGTACGCCAACAAAATAATTTGGAGTTAATTGCTTCCGAAAATATCGTATCGGCAGGGGTTTTGGCTGCACAAGGCAGTATTTTGACCAACAAATATGCAGAAGGGTATCCAGGCAAACGCTATTATGGTGGCTGTGAGTATATCGATGTGGTGGAAAACCTCGCGATTGAACGCGCAAAAGAACTATTTGGAGCAAAATTTGCCAATGTTCAACCACATTCTGGTTCACAAGCGAATACGGCTGCCTATTTATCTTTGATTGAATCAGGAGACACGGTTCTTGGGATGGATTTAGCTGCTGGTGGTCACTTGACACATGGTTCTCCAGTTAACTTTAGTGGCAAAACATATCACTTTGTGAGCTATGGAGTAGATCCGACTACGGAGGTCCTAGATTATGATGTCATTCGAATCTTAGCGAGAAAGTATCAGCCTAAATTGATTGTGGCAGGAGCTAGTGCCTATTCTCGTACCATCGATTTTGCCAAATTCCGTGCGATTGCAGATGAGGTTGGAGCAAAATTAATGGTTGATATGGCGCATATCGCCGGTTTAGTTGCTGCAGGCGTGCATCCAAGTCCAGTTCCTTATGCAGACATCACCACCACTACCACTCATAAAACATTACGTGGGCCACGTGGCGGGCTTATTTTAACAAATGATGAAGACTTGGCCAAAAAAATTAACAGCAATGTTTTTCCTGGTATTCAAGGTGGTCCGTTAGAGCATGTTATTGCCGGAAAAGCAGTTGCATTAAAAGAAGCCTTAGCACCAGAATTTAAAGAGTATGCAGAACAAGTGATTGAAAATGCGAAAGCGATGGCGAAAGTCTTTAATCAGACCCCAGCCGCACGTTTGGTTTCTGGTTCAACAGATAACCACCTCTTATTAATTGATGTTCGTGGTTTTGACATGAATGGAAAAGAAGCAGAGCAATTGCTTGATACGGTGAATATCACTGTTAATAAAAATTCTATTCCATTTGAATCGCTAAGTCCCTTTAAAACGAGTGGTATTCGTGTAGGCACACCGGCTATTACGAGTCGAGGCTTTAAAGAAGATGATGCGATCAAAGTTGCAGAATTCATCGTTCAAGTATTGAGTCATCCAAAAGATGAAGCCGTACTCGCAGAAGTGAAAGGGAAAATAAAAGAATTGACGGATCAACACCCAATCTATAAAAAGTAAAAAATGTTAGAGAGTCCATTTTTTTATGGATTCTCTTTTTTGAGGATTGTTTTATGTTATAGTAGAAAACGGTAAAATTCTTTGCGGCATTCATAAAGTTGTTTTACAATAAAAGAAAACATAAAGGAGAACTGACATGGGAAAATTTCAAGTGATTGATCATCCGTTAATTCAACACAAACTGACCATTATCCGCGACAAAAATTGTGGGACAAAAGTATTCCGCGAGGTTGTTGATGAAATTGCGATGCTTATGGCATATGAAATTTCAAGGGATATGCCTGTAGAGGACATTGAAATTGAAACACCAATCGTAAAAACTGTTCAAAAAACCCTTTCTGGGAAAAAAGTAGCCATCATTCCTATCTTACGTGCGGGAATTGGGATGGTAGATGGTATTTTAGAATTGATTCCGGCTGCCAAAGTAGGTCATATCGGAATGTATCGTGATGAAGAGACATTAATTCCTCATGAGTATTTTGTCAAATTGCCAGATGATATTGACAGCCGTCAATTGTTTGTTGTTGATCCAATGTTGGCTACTGGTGGTTCAGCGATTATGGCTATTGATTCACTAAAACAACGTGGTGCAACCAATATTAAATTTGTTTGTCTGGTTTCTGCTCCCGAAGGTGTAAAAGCTTTACGCGATGCGCATCCAGATGTTGATATCTACACCGCCGCTCTAGACGACCATCTAAATGAAAATGGCTACATTGTACCTGGTCTTGGCGATGCAGGTGACCGTTTATTTGGTACAAAATAAGTACAATCGACTAAGAGAGAGTAGGTTTTTTCCTATTTTCTCTTTTTTTCTCTTTACAAACATCTTATTCTTGCCTATAATCGTGTATGTGGTTTTTGCCAGCTTAGCTCAGTAGGTAGAGCAACGCACTCGTAACGCGTAGGTCGTAGGTTCGATTCCTATAGCTGGCACTAGAAAAATGTTGGTTGTCTTAAGTAGGCAATCAACATTTTTTTGCACTTTCGTGTAAAATAGAAAAGGAATAAAGAATTAAAGGAGCTTACACATGATATTTATTTTAGGGACATTGGTTCTTTTTATTATCAGCATTAAATTGTCTTCTTTTTTGTCAGTTGGATTTTTAATGCTTCATTTTAAGATGAAACGTTATTTTCAACATATGACGGAAGAAAAATGGCGTCTTTATTTTCATAAGATTGGTTCTAAAGGAATTCTTTTCCGGATGATTGGGTATTATTGGGTAGCATTGCTCTTATTGGCCTATTGGAATATGAATTATTTTTGGAATGGCAGTGCGCCTTACGCCATCACGTTATTGATAGCTGGTGGATTTCATCTGCTTTTTAATTATCAAACGAAAAAACAACAATTTCAAAAAATTATTCATCAACAACAATCCGATTCATCCGATGAGAACTAACATGAATCAAAGAAGCTTAAGTTTTTATTGAATGCGTACAACGAAGCCTTTTCAGTGCTAGCGAACTAGCGCTATAATGAAAAGAACAAATGGAAAGAGAGAATTCATGGAAAAAAATAGCAGAACGAGCAAAAAAATAGATAGTCGAATTGATTATGGTGTGATTTTACCTGTATTTTTACTTTGTTTGATTGGCTTATCTGCCCTTTATGTGGCTTATGCTCAAAACCCAAATTATAAAGGCAGTTTAGTCGCTGGAGTAGCGACGCAAGCACTGTGGTACGTCGTAGGTATGGTTGCGGTAATCATTATCATGCAAATAAAATCGAAAGTTCTTTGGCGCCTCACCCCTTTTATTTACGGTGGAGGGTTAGCGATTATGACCCTATTACTAGAATTTTATGACCGTGGTCTGGCTGAATCAACAGGGTCTAGGAACTGGTTTCGTATTGGTCGATTTACATTGCAACCAGCTGAATTGATGAAGATTGCGTATATTTTAATGATGGCACGTGTTGTTACTTCTCATAATACAATCTATCGTCAACGAAATTTGACCTCTGATTTATTGTTGATTGGTAAACTTTTTTTAGTCACGTTGCCGGTATTACTTTTAGTTTTGTTACAAAAAGACTTTGGAACAATGTTAGTGTTTTTAGCCATTTTTGGTGGTATTTTTTTAATGTCCGGAATTTCTTGGAAAATTGTGCTCCCAGTGATTGTTCTTTTCTTAGTGGTTGTAGCGGGAACGCTGTTTCTAGTTATTAATGAAGATGGACGTCAGTTGCTTTCAAATTTAGGACTGGTCAAAAATTACCAGTTTAAACGAATTGATTCTTGGCTGGATCCTTTTCATGATATTCAGGGGAGTTCTAGGCAAGTAGCCACAGCGATTATGGCCATTGGTTCTGGTGGTTTGCTAGGAAAAGGATTTAACGTGAGTGATGTCTATGTATCTGTTCGGGAATCGGACATGATCTTTTCTGTTATTGGTGAGAATTTTGGGTTCATAGGTAGTACGCTTGTTATCTTTTTATACTTTATGTTGATTTATCGCATGATTCGCGTATGTTATGATACGAATAATGAATTTTATGCGTACATTGCATCAGGAATTATTATGATGATTTTGTTCCACGTATTTGAAAATATTGGTGCTAATATTGGCTTGCTTCCGTTGACAGGGATTCCATTGCCATTTATCAGTCAAGGTGGATCTGCTTTACTAAGTAATATGATAGGGATTGGGTTAATCTTGTCCATGAAATTCCAAGCAAAAGAGTAAAAAGGGAGTGAAGAGCGATGGTGACAGTTTACGGCTACCCGAAATGTTCAACCTGCAAAAAAGCCATGAAATTTTTACAAGAAAAGAAAGTACCTGTGGAACTCATTGATATTGTGAAAAACACACCTTCTGCAGAACAAATTGCCTCGTGGATTGAAGCAAGTGAGTTACCGATTCGACGTTTTTTTAATACTAGTGGCATGCGTTATAGAGAGTTAGGCTTGAAAGATAAAGTCGATGGGTATACACTAAAAGAGGCTTGTGAAGTTTTGGCTTCAGATGGCATGTTGCTAAAGCGACCAATCTTATTAAAGAACGGTCAATTTGTGGTAAATGGATTTAATGAACAAACGTATGAAGGGGTGCTCGCATCATGGAAAAAAAATGTCTAAAAAAAGTAGATAACTTATGGGTCTTATTTAATGGGAAAGAATATTGCATTGGCTTAACGAAGGAAGCGCAAGACGAACTGGGCAAAGTGACGTTTGCAACATTGCCTGTGGTGGGCAAGGAAGTAACAGTTGGCGACACGTTGTTAGAAGTGGAAGCTGAAAAAGCAGTGAATGAATTTGTCAGTCCTTTAAGTGGCATCATTTCATCTGTGAATGATCAAATTGCTGAAGACGTGGATGTGTTAAACGCTGAGGACGAAATGAACGCTTGGTTCCTAAGCTTAAAAGACGTTAGTGCAGCTGACTTTGAGGCATTAAAAGATTAATTAGAGAGTTAACATTGACAAGTTAGGAAGAGGCTTGCTATAATGTGCTCAATAGAAAAAAGCAACGAATAGATGAGTATAACTTGTTTAAATGAAAGAGAGCCCCGCTTGGTGGAAAAGGGTATGGCGACAAGGTAGAAGATGGTCTATGAGCAAGAGCAAGTGAGCCTTTAGGTGAACAAGCTACGGGTACACCCGTTATTGTGTAACGATATCGACACTAGCTAGGTGTTCCGTATCGGTGGAGGTTCTATTATTAAATAGAACGAATTAAGGTGGTAACACGGCAGCGAATGCACGTCCTTTGTACGAATAACGTACAAGGGACGTTTTTTTTTAAACTAATACGAAAGATGGGAGCAAAATGGCCGTAATTGAACTAAAGAATGTAAAAAAAGAATATGACGGAAAGAATGGGGCCATTCATGCGGTGAATGGTGTTTCATTAAAGATTGAACGTGGCGATGTATTTGGTGTAGTGGGTTATTCAGGGGCAGGAAAGAGTACGCTCATTCGTATGTTAAATGGCCTTGAATTACCAACCGGTGGCGAAGTTATTGTAAATGAACACACCATTACGAGCCTCAAACCCAAAGAGTTACGAGAATTTCGAAAAAAAATTGGCATGATTTTCCAACATTTTAACTTGTTATGGTCTCGTACGCTCCAAGAAAATGTTGAATTACCCTTGGAGTTAGCTGGTGTTCCTAAAAAAGAGCGGACCAAAAAAGCGAGTGAGTTACTAAGCTTAGTGGGTTTAGAAGGGCGTGAAAAAGCCTATCCTGCTCAACTATCAGGAGGACAAAAGCAGCGTGTCGGTATTGCTCGTGCACTAGCTAATGATCCGGAAATCTTACTTTGCGATGAAGCAACGAGTGCACTCGATCCTCAAACAACAGAAGAAGTGTTGGAGCTTTTGCAAAAAATTAATCAAGAATTGCATTTAACAATTGTCTTAATTACACATGAGATGAATGCTGTCAGACAAATTTGCAATAAAGTGGCAGTGATGGAAGAAGGAAAGGTGGTAGAGGAAGGCGACGTCGTGTCACTTTTCCGTAATCCCCAGAAAGAAGTAACCAAACGATTTGTCCGCCAAGAAATTGATGATCCCGTCGATCCTGAACTCTTAGCAACGTTCATTCAAGAAAATCCGAATGGTCGCCTTGTTACCTTAACATTTACTGAAAACAATGCGAATATTCCTGTTATATCTCAAGCCATTCGCCAGTATCAGATTGATGTAAATGTAGTGTTTGGAAAAATCGAACAAGTCAAAGAGGGTTCAATTGGTTCACTAACGGTTTTATTAACAGGAGATGAAACAGAAATTGATCAAGCCATCACCTTTTTTGAAACAAAACATGTCGCAATCGAGGTGATCAAACATGCATAAATCATTTGCTGAAACGTATTTTCGTTTTGACCAAGTGGACTGGGAAGCGATGAAACAATCGCTGTATGACACGTTATTTATGACCATTGTTTCCACTATTTTAGTCATTATTTTAGGATTACTCTTGGGCTTAGCTTTGTATAGCTTAGGAAGACAAAAACACCTTTCATCCAAAATCTCATACACCGTTGTTTCAATTGTCAGCAATATTTTTCGATCAACGCCCTTTATGATTTTAATGGTCCTACTGATTCCTTTCACGACACTTTTAGTTGGAACAATGCTCGGTGCTAAAGCCGCGATTCCGGCATTAGTGTTATCCGCTGCACCTTTTTACGCCCGCCTGGTAGAAATTGCCTTGCGAGAAGTTGATGCGGGTGTGATTGAAGCCGCCGAAGCAATGGGGGCGAGTTATTGGCAAATTGTTTACAAAGTATTGATACCTGAAAGTATTCCAGCGTTAATCTCGGGAATTACCGTGACAACCATCACCATGATTGGTTATACAGCCATGGCTGGAACAATTGGCGCCGGAGGGCTGGGTTCATTGGCTTGGCAAGAAGGATTCCAACGTGGCAATTACACCGTTACAATGGTAGCAACCGTCATCATCTTAGTGATTGTCTTTATTGTTCAAGCAATCGGAGATACGTTGACGAAAAAAACAGATAAACGATAAAAAAAATTGGGGGAAATGAACATGAAGAAAAAAGCATTGGGAATTATTTTAACAGCAGTCGCAGCCGTTACATTGGCCGCTTGTGGCAGTAGCAAATCAAGCTCTAGTGATTCAAGTAAAGAAAAGACAACGACGCTAACCATTGGGGCTTCAAGCACACCACATGCCGAAATATTAGAAAAAGCCAAACCGTTACTTGAAAAAGAAGGAATTAAATTGGACATCAAAATTATGGATGACTATGCTATTCCAAACAAAGCTTTAAACGCTGGAGATATTGATGCCAATTATTTCCAACACATTCCTTATTTGAATCAAGAAAAAGAAAAATATGGGTATGATATTGTTAATGCTGGAGCAGTTCACGTTGAACCGATGGGGCTTTACTCACAAAAAATCAAAGATATCAAAGATTTAAAAGATGGCGCGACCATCATCACTTCGAACTCTACTTCCGATTGGGGTCGTATTTTAACTATTCTTGAAGACAACGGTTTAATTACGTTGAAAGATGGTGTGGACAAGCAAACAGCTACCTTTGATGATATTGCAACCAATCCTAAAAACTTGAAATTCAATCATGATATTGCTCCTGCAATGTTGGCAACCGTCTACCAAAATGGTGAAGGCGATCTCGTGGCTATTAATGCGAACTTCGCATTAGGTATCAACTTGAATCCTGAAAAAGATGCAGTCTTGTTAGAAAAAGACAATACTCCTTACGTAAATATTATTGCTGTCCGCAAAGGGGACGAAAATAAAGCAGCCATCAAGAAATTAATCGAAGTCTTACATTCAGATACCATTAAAGACTATGTCAATGAAAAATGGAAAGGCTCAGTTCGAATTGTCGATGCAGATGCAAAATAAGTTGTAAAAATAGGCTCTTCAGTCAAAAATGACTGAGGAGCCTATTTTATGGAAAAAGGAAAAAAGCAAGCAATAGAGAATACTGGTCAATAACACAAGGATAGTTCTTTTTAATAATGATATAGCGCTTACATATTGTTTCATAAAGATGTCTAGGAATCCCCCAAGGATATAGTGCATGGAAAAATAAAAAAAGACGACCGAGTTCACATTTCTCAGTACCAGAAAAAAGGTAACATCTTTTTCTGGGGATATGTAGCCATAAATTTCTAGAAAATTGACTATCAATAGGGTAAGCTTCAATACCCAAGATGAGCTTCCATAAATATTCATAATTTGCTTCGCTTTCAAAAAAGAATGATGTCGGGTGAGAGTTATTTACAGACAAGTGATGATTTAATGAACTATTCCAGATGCTTTTTTTTTCTGATATAAGGGAGAACAAAGTTAATTCGATATTATCTAGGGTTGGTAAATCGAGTTGTTTGAAAGCAACTATGGGAATAAAAATCGTTCGACGTTGAATCTCAGCTAATTTAGATGTTGGGTGACTGAGGTGTTCGATTTGGATATCAAATGCTTGTAGCCACTCTTTCAGTTCCTTCATTTTACGAAAGAAAGTGGATTCACTAATGTAGAGTATCTGGATGAGATCTTTATTAAAAATAAATGGATCGCTAGTCATACGATAGAGCAGTTGAAAGTGGAGACTCTCTTGTATATTCTTTTGAAAATAGCTTACATAGTCATCTAAGGACGTCAAAGTTTCAGCGACAATAAATTTGGAAGAAGTTCGTTCATTATGTGATGGCTTAGTTGCTATCTTTAGCTGGTTCATTTTATTTTGATTTACGCTCGAAAAAAATAAGGTATACACGACATAACCTCCTCATATTTTAAATAACTATTCATATTTAATTTATCAAAAGTTAAATAATAAAAATTTCCAATTTAAAGGAAATAATTTGCAATTCAGAAATATTATCGATTATTTTTTACAAAAAAACAGCGTACAAAAAAAG
>NZ_JBHUMO010000025.1:41537-48152 GCF_042685105.1 Enterococcus camelliae
TACAACTTGTTCTTCTGCATCGGTTACGATTTCGTAATCACCCGTAACTTTTATGTCAGCAACGCTCAATGATTGACCAATTTCTAAATCGGTCACGTCTACTTCTACGTTTTCTGGTAATTTGTCTGGTGTTGCAGCGACTGTTACAGCATATAAGGTTTGAGTCAAGACTCCACCCGCACGCACGCCTGCAGCTTCACCAACTAAAACGACTTCGGCTTCTACTTCAGTGACTTCATTCATGTTTACAGATAAGAATTCTATATGTGTTAATTTTGATGTAAAGGTATCTGTCGTATATTTATGGATTAATGTGTTGACTTTTTTGCCATCGATTTCCATGGTAAGAACGGTGTTTAATCCATGTTGACGTAAGACTTTTTCCATGACAGTATTATCAAGTGAAATTGGTGTACTTTCAATTTGGTAACCATTCACAACTGCAGGGATTTTACCTTCATGACGTAATTTGTTCCTTAAAGAACGGGGGCGAACTTCTCTCTTACTTACTTCCAATGATACTGACATAACTCAATTCCTCCTAAATTTCCTACCTTTATGGTAGTAGTTTTTAAGCAAATTTTGTTACTCTTGCACATTAAGTGGTACGTGAGACACGCAAAAAGAGGGTAGCTAGTCACAGCTACCCCAAAAAGTTTTGTTTGAACTTTTCTCCACCAGGTTATAACGCTGTGTATGAGAAACTTATTTACTTTACACTATTAACGATAGGCCTTTTCAGAAAGATTGTCAAACGATAACCCTTTTTTCATCTGGAGAGCTACGGTATAATGGGGAAAATAACCGGATAGAAGTAGGAAAAAAATGCGTATAGATAAAGTAATCGAAATGCAATTACAAACAAGTCGAAAGGAAATGAAACGCCTATTTGCAAAGGGTTTGGTCTGCGTGAATGGCCAAATGATACGAAATCAAGCGTTTAATGTAGATAGTCACTTGCATCAACTAACAGTAAATGGCCAATTGATTGAGTGGTATGAACGCTATTGGTTAGTAAACAAACCTGCTGGCTATGTGACCGCCAATCATGACAAAGTAGCCCCCACGATTTTTGACTTATTTGACCCAAAGGATTTTTCGGAAGGTCTTTATGCTGTGGGGCGTTTGGATCGGGATACGGAAGGTTTGGTGTTAGTGACAAGCAATGGTCCCTTGGGCTTTCAGTTGTTACACCCGACGAAGAAAGTCGAAAAAATTTATCAGGTACGAGTGAATGCTCGCTTGACTAGTGATGATGTACGGGCCTTTGCTACAGGAATTGTATTTCATGGAGGCGTTCAATGTCAGCCGGCAAAACTTGTACTTCAAGTATGTCATGAGAAAGAAAGCTGGGCGCTAGTGAGTCTGTCTGAAGGGAAATTTCATCAAGTCAAAAAAATGTTTTTGGCTTGTGGCAAAAAAGTGACTTTCTTAAAGAGAATTGCTTTTGGACCACTTAAATTGAGGGGGCTGCCAGTAGGAGGGTATCGCCCGCTTGCATCAGCAGAATTGGAACAATTAAGACCATTTATCGAAGGAGGTAGATCAAATGCGACCGTATCAAGTGCTATTGTTTGATGTTGACGATACCTTGTTAGACTTTCAAGCAGCAGAGCAAGTAGCATTACAGGTAGCTTTTCGTGAGCAGCAATTACCGTTAACCAAACGCGTTGCTCGTCGCTACCATGTGAACAATCAGTTGGCTTGGCAGAATATTGAAAAAGGACGCGCGACTCGTGAACAATGGTTAATTTGGCGTTTTGCTCAAACGCTAGTCGAGTGCCAACTCTCAGGTAATCCGACAGCACTGGATCAGACTTTTCGAAAAAGCATCGCGCAGCAACATCAACGACTAGGTGCTAGCTTAGAAGTTGTACAGGTACTTTCTCAGCAAGGATATTCGCTACAAATTGTGTCGAATGGTGTCGGAAAGACGCAGAGAAAACGATTGGCTGAAGCCAAATTATTGCCCTATTTTGAAAAATTTTTTATTTCTGGTGATATGGGTGTTCAAAAACCAGATCCACGTTTTTTTGATTTTGTTTTTCAAGCGAATCCAGAGGTATCCAAAGAGCAATTTGTGATTATTGGTGATTCATTGACATCGGATATTCAAGGTGGTAAGCAAAGTGGCATCGACACCGTTTACTTGCAGCCAAAACAGCTAGGCGAGCAGACGGTAACGAGTACCTTTTGGATTCAGCAACTTACGGAATTGCCTCAATTGTTGGCCACAAAGAGCAATCAAATGAATCAATGCTGAACCATCTCGAAGAATATTAGGTAGAAAAAAAGATTATACATAGCATTTTTTGAGATTTTCGCTATAATAGATAACAGTGTAAAAAAGTGAATGAAAGAGGTAATGGAATGGGCAAGAAGAAACCGATTATTATTGGCGTAACTGGAGGATCAGGAAGTGGAAAGACAAGTGTGAGTCGAGCAATTCTTGATCATTTTCCCAATCATTCCATTACGATGCTTGAGCACGATTCTTACTACAAAGACCAAAGTGCCTTGAGTTTCGAAGAACGGCTGTTAACCAATTACGATCACCCGTTGGCATTTGACACAGACCTATTAATTGATCACTTAGAACAACTGCTTCATTACCAAGCGATTGATATACCTGTTTATGATTATGTAGCGCATACACGTAGCGACCAAGTCATTCACCAAGAGCCAAAAGAAGTAATCATTTTGGAAGGAATCATGATTTTGGAAGACGAGCGTTTGCGCGAGTTAATGGATATCAAAATTTATGTCGATACGGATGACGATATCCGGATTATTCGCCGGATTAAACGGGATATGGAAGAACGTGGGAGAACGTTGGACTCGGTTATTCATCAATATTTATCCGTTGTGAAGCCAATGTATCACCAATTTATTGAACCGACAAAACGCTATGCCGATGTGATTGTTCCAGAAGGTGGTCAAAATCATGTGGCAATCGATCTTATTACGACCAAGATCAAAGCCATTCTAAAAGCCGAGGGAAACTAGTTTTTTTGAAGCATGTGTGGTATGATGATTGACATGCGATGAGCCGAGGAAGTTAGCATTTGCTGACGACTCAACCAGAGGCACAAAAGAAATTACCTACCGGATTGTAGGGTGTCGGATGACAGCTATGTGGAAATGGTGTCATCTGTTAGAAATAACACTGGCTTGCCAACAGAGAATATCTGTTGGCTTTTTTTATTATTTTGAAAAGAGGAGAATGGCATGCGATTTATTATCGATGGGGATGGCTCACCTGTAAAGGAGAAAGTCATTCAACTAGCAGCAGAGTTTCACCTGTCTGTAATCATTGTCACTAGTATTGCTCATTATACAATGAAAGAATATCCCTCGTTCGTTTCTTTTGTCTATGTGGAAAAAGGAGCGGATCGTGCGGATTATGAAATTGTGAAGCTTGCTCAACCAACGGACTGGGTGATTACACAAGACTATGGGCTTGCTTCCTTATTATTACCAAAGGGCGTGCGCGTGTTCCATCATTCGGGCAAAGAATACCTTCCTGAGACCATTGATGGTTTGTTGATGCAACGATTTGAACATGCCCAACTGCGCAAACAGCATCGAAGAGTAAAAGGGCCGAACCCATTCACCCAACAAGATCGTCAATTATTTTTGTCATTGCTACGAGAGGAGTTAACCAAAAGTATAAGGTAAACACGCGGGAATTGCTTTGATTATTTTGGATGGGTTAGTGGCATATTCTTGTTTTTATGCTAAAATAAGGGAGAAAATTACTGAAAAGTGACCTTATAGGAGGAAAAACTTTTGAAAATTATTTTGTTATATGGTGGGAAAAGCGCGGAACATGAAGTGTCCAATTTATCTGCTTTTTCTGTTTTACAAGCGATTTATTATGAGTATTATCAAGTCCAATTAGTTTTTATTTCCAAAAAAGGAGAATGGGTAAAAGGACCACTTTTGACAGAAAAACCTGAATCAAAAGAAGTGTTGCATTTGACTTGGAAAGGCGCGGATGCGACTGGAGTGGCTATCCAACCTGGAGATATCACCCAAGACGAGGCGATTGTTTTTCCTTTATTGCATGGACCAAACGGAGAAGATGGGACCATCCAAGGCTTTTTAGAAACCATTGGCATGCCGTATGTAGGTGCGGGTGTCGTGACCAGTGCTTGTGGAATGGATAAGATTATGACGAAGTACATTCTTCAAGCAGCAGGTATCCCGCAAGTGCCGTATGTGCCTGTTTTAAAACATCAATGGAAAGAAAATCCCAAACAAGTCTTTGAACAGTGTGAAGGATCGATGCTTTATCCAATGTTTGTCAAACCAGCGAATATGGGATCCAGTGTAGGCATATCCAAAGCAGAAAATCGTGAAGAACTGCAACAAGCGCTGGAAGAAGCGTATAAGTATGATACACGGGCTGTTATCGAGCAAGGCATTGAAGCTAGAGAAATTGAAGTGGCTATTTTAGGAAATGAAGATGTACGCACGACGATGGCGGGTGAAATTGTTAAAGATGTTGCGTTTTATGATTACAATTCAAAATACATCGATAACAAAATCGAAATGCAAATCCCAGCACAAGTGCCAGATGATGTGCAAATCAAAGCTCAGGAATATGCAAAGAAGGCCTACACGATGTTAGGTGGTAGTGGTCTGAGTCGTTGTGATTTCTTTTTAACTGGTAAAAATGAGCTATTTCTCAATGAATTGAATACCATGCCCGGTTTTACACAGTTTAGTATGTATCCATCTTTATGGGAACAAACCGGTTTGCAATATGGTGATTTGATAGAAGAATTGATTCAACTTGGCTTGAATCGCTTTGAACAACGCCAAGCTTTATTAATGGATGTCATGAAATAATAGAGAAGAAGAGGGCAGCTACTTTTTAAAAAAGTAGACATGCTCTTTTTTAAAGGAGATCAAGATGTTTACAATTGAAGAAGTAGCCCGTTTATTTGGTTTTGAATTGGCGGATAGTCGGTTGATTACGGGAGTAGAATTTGATAGTCGTAAAATAAAGGCAGGCAATTTGTTCATTCCGTTAGCGGGTGCCAGAGATGGTCATACCTTTATTCAACAAGCGATTGACAATGGTGCAATCGCAACGTTATGGAGCCGTCAAACAGAGCAACCTACAGGAATAGCTGTGATTTTTGTTGAAGATTGTCTAAAAGCAATGCAAAAAATTGCTACTTTTTATCGCACCATTTGTGCACCAAAAGTGGTAGCTATTACCGGAAGCAATGGAAAGACAACAACGAAAGATTTCACCGCTTCCGTATTAGCTCAAGCATTCAAAACTTACAAAACACAAGGAAACTACAATAATGAAATCGGGATGCCCTACACTATTTTACATATGCCGAAAGAAACAGAAGTGCTAGTGTTAGAGATGGGGATGGATCATGCAGGGGACCTAACCACACTGTCAATGATCGCTCAACCTGACGTAGCAGCCATTACGATGATTGGTGAAGCGCATATTGAAAATTTAGGCTCCCGCGAAGGAATTGCACAAGGAAAGATGGAAATTACAGCAGGTTTAGCTGCGAGTGGGCACCTCTTTGTTCCTTGTGATGAACCATTATTAGAATCATTGTTGCGCTCTGTTTCACAGTCAGTCACGACATTTGGTATCGATGCAGGAAATCTATCTGCACACATTATCGAAGAACAGGCAAAGCAAACGACCTTCTCGCTGAACGGACAACAATATAGCATTCCGTTGTTAGGAAAGTACAATGTGAAAAATGCACTTATTGCTTATGGGATTGGTTCATTGTTAGGTGTAAACGCTGAACAAATTGGTCGAGGCCTCACGAATGTAAAAGTGACACAAAATCGAACCCAATGGCTTGAATGCGCAAATGGCACACGAATTCTAAGCGATGTTTACAATGCCAATCCTACAGCGATGGGCCTCGTGTTGGATAGTTTTGGCAAACTTCCAGTGCAAGGGCGCCGTTTTGCAGTACTAGCAGATATGTTAGAATTAGGGCCACAATCGTCAGAAATGCATGCAGCAATGGCCAATCACATCCATGAAAATTATAATGGTTTGTTTCTAGTTGGTGAGCAAATGGATTACTTAGCCAAAGAATTAACCAAACGGGGCAGTGACATTCCACTTCAATTATATGATGCAACGGAGCTACCTGCTTTGATTAGTGATTTGCAACAATTGTTACAACCAGCAGATATGCTTCTATTAAAAGGTAGTAATGGGATGAAACTTGCAGAAGTTGTAGCAGCCTTGGTGCCATCTTCATCAAATGAATAGGTATCCTACTTATAGTCGCGAAGGAAAAAAGTTCATTCCGGCTAGCTTATGCGAAGAGGCTAGTTAGGAATAATATTTTTCTGGGGTTATCCAGAAAGGGGAGACCGTTGAACAAGAAAATTCAGGCATTTACCATGCCTTTAATCGCTTCAAATCTTTTTCAGATAGTCATTTCGCAGATTTCCTTAGTTATCATTGCACGTAAATCAACGGATGCACTTGCTGCAGTTACAATGATTGATTGAACCGAGCGCGCACACCCGTGACTTTAGTCGTGGGTAAGCGCTCGTCGGAACCAAGTTCCGAAAACGTACAGTCAGCATATTGAGAAATCAATGTGT
>NZ_JBHUMO010000026.1:0-13798 GCF_042685105.1 Enterococcus camelliae
TCGATTCCGGTCCTCGGCATTAAAAAGATGCGCCCATAGCTCAATTGGATAGAGTGTTTGACTACGGATCAAAAGGTTAGGGGTTCGACTCCTCTTGGGCGCGTAGTTTTTTTCTTTGGTTTATAAAATACAATTCTCGGGAAGTAGCTCAGCTTGGTAGAGCACTTGGTTTGGGACCAAGGGGTCGCAGGTTCGAATCCTGTCTTCCCGATTCTTAGGACATCTAGTAGTAGGTGTCCTTTTTTGTGTGCGCCAGACAGGATTAAAGTATGTTACAATAGAAAAAAATAAGGAGGAACATGATTGAAAGGACAAATTCGAAAAGCGTTGAGTGGTTTCTACTATATTTATGCAGAGGGGAAAATATATCAAACCCGGGCCAGAGGAAATTTTCGTAAATTGAAACTCTCTCCTTTAGTTGGAGATGAAGTCATTTTTGAAAGTACAAGTCAGACAGATGGGTACATTTTAGAATTATTGCCCAGAAAAAATGAATTAGTACGACCTGCTGTGGCTAATGTTGATCAGGCAGTGATTGTAACAAGTTTAGTTGAACCTGATTTTTCTTTTAATTTATTGGATCGTTTTTTGGTTACGCTTGCTTATCGATCTATCAAACCAATTATTTATATAACGAAAGTTGATTTGGTGAATGAGGATTCTCTAATTCAGGCTATTCAAGCTACTTATCAACCAATAGGCTATAAAGTCATTATTGCAAAAGATAATCGAGAAGCTATCGATGAATTAGAAGCATTGTTTCCCAATCGACTAACTGTTTTTATGGGACAATCAGGTGCGGGTAAATCGACTTTATTGAACCAAATTTTACCGGAATTAGAGTTGAAAACAGGTGAAATATCTGATGCATTAGGTAGAGGCCGACATACTACACGACACGTAGAGTTATTAGAAATTGCTGGTGGATTAGTCGCCGATACTCCTGGATTTAGTGCAATTGATTTTTTGTCAATTGATGCAACTGAATTGCCAAGAGAATTTCCAGAATTTGTCGCCTTATTAGACCAGTGTCGATTTCGTGAGTGTCAGCACTTAAATGAGCCTGATTGTGCAATCAAGGACGCTGTGGCTAGGGGAGCTATTGCTCAATCAAGATATGAAAATTATCAGCAGTTTATGGCTGAAATTGAACATCGACGCCCGATATATAAAAAGAAAAAATAAAGAGAAGAGGAAGAAAAAATGAAATTAGCTCCATCGATACTAAGTGCGGATTTTGCAAATTTGCAAAGAGATGTAGAATTTGTTGAAAAACATGGTGCAGATTATATTCATATTGATGTGATGGATGGACAATTTGTTCCTAATATTACTTTTGGGCCAACGGTTGTGCAAGCTATTCGCCCAATTACTAAACTACCTTTAGATGTTCATTTGATGATTAATAACCCAGAAAACTTCATTCATGATTTCGCAAAAGCTGGTGCAGATATTATTGGCGTTCATGTCGAAGCAACACCTCATATTCATCGAGCAATCCAAATGATCAAAGCCGAATCAGTAAAAGCAGAAGTTGTCATGAATCCAGGAACTCCGGTGGAAGCTATTCGTTACGTTCTACCACTAGTGGATCAGATTTTAGTTATGACTGTGAACCCTGGTTTTGGAGGTCAGACCTTTTTACCGGAAATGGCTGATAAAATCCGGGAATTAACAAAATTAAAAGAAGAGTATGGCTATCATTACGATATTGAAGTGGATGGAGGAATTGATGATCAAACCATACGTACTTGTGCAGAAGCAGGAGCAAATGTTTTTGTAGCAGGTAGCTATATTTATGGTGCTCAACAACCTGAAGAACGGATTAAGGCACTAAGAGAGGCGTTACAGTAAATGAAAATTTTACTTGTTGGAGGTGCACCAAAAGAGACATGGCCAGTTTTGGCTGAGCACTATGATTATTATATTGGAGTGGATCGTGGTGCATTATTTTTATTAGAAGAAAATAGGCCTCTGAACGCAGCGATTGGAGATTTTGATTCGTTATCAAAAGAAGAATTTGAACACGTGGCAAGCAACGCAGATATCTTGAAACAATCAAAGCCTGAAAAAGATGATACAGACACGCAATTGGGTCTTTTACATGCCATACAGGTCGAACCCGAGGCGAGCATAGAAATGATTGGTTTAACGGGGGGGCGTCTTGATCATTTTCTGGCAAATTTATGGTTGCCATTGGAACCAAGATTTCAGCCACATGCAATGAACTTTATTTTGCGTGATCGAACCAATACATTACGGTATTATTTACCTGGTATGTATACGATTCACAAGGAGTTGGGCATGAAGTATTTAGCTTATTGTTGTTTGACACCAGTTGAGGAGTTGACATTAATCGATAGTAAATACACGTTGACAAAGCAAACGGTCAAGTATCCAATTTCATATGCGAGTAATGAATTCTTGACGAATGAAGCATCATTTTCCTTTTCAAGTGGGATTGTCTTAGTGATTCAAAGTAAAGATTAGAAAAAAAGTAAAGATTAGAAAAAAGGTCCACGTGGTGAAATGCTTCAAAAAACATTAAACCACGGGACCATATCTTTTGTTTAAGAAGAAATAGTGGTACAATTCAACTTATGAGTTTGAATAATGTTGAGGTGCGCTTGTGAAAAAAATAAATCCAAATAAAAATATTATCATTGCCTTAATTATCGTATTGGTTGTGGTGACTGTATTAAGTTTAACCATTGCGCAACGTGCGACAGCCAAAAAAACGAACGGGGTGCAATCGTTTGTAAATGATACGGTAGCTTTTGTAGACAAGGTTATCCAAGCCCCGGTAACTTGGGTAGGGAATACAGTAGATGCCGTCCAAGATTTAGTCTCAACGTATAAGGAAAATCAACAATTAAAGGCGAAGCTAGATTCCTATGAAGAATTGTCGCAAGCAAACAAAAACAATGAGAGAGAAATCGCAAATTTAAAAGAGCAATTATCATTAAATACAACACTTTCGAGCTATGAAAAAGTTACAGCAAATGTGATTTCTCGTTCACCTGATTCATGGCAAGATTATTTAATCATCGATAAAGGATCAAAAGATGGAATAAAAGCCAATATGTCCGTAATGGCCAAAAAAGGGTTGATTGGTAGAGTAATTGAAGTCAATCGAGCCTCTTCAAAAGTAGAGCTTCTTTCTTCAGAAAACCAAACATCGAATCACTTTCCTGTCAGAATTTCGACGGCGAAAGGTGAGTTATTTGGTTTGTTAAAAGGGTATGATCAAGAAAAAAATGCCTTAGTTGTGGAACAAGTGACAGGTACAGCAGCATTTGCTAAAGGAGATGTTGTTCAAACATCCGGTTTAGGGGGGAATTCACCTGCAGATTTAGCAGTAGGAACAGTGTTGGAGGCGCAATCTGATGATTTCGGACTAGACAAGAAATTGTATGTACAACCTTATGCTGAAATGTATGATTTATCTGTCGTGACAGTGATTAAGCGTACGGTAGGTGAGTAAAGTGAATCAAGCAAATAGAACAGGTCGCATTGTTTTAGGAATTATTTTGTTTGTGTTAATGCTGTTAGATGCGCATATTACGAGATTGTTTGATTATTGGGATAAAGGTGCAAACGTATGGCAGTCACAGTTGCTATTACTAGTGATGTTATTTGCTGCCAATGTTTTTTCTAAACGGTATATGATTTGGATGGCAATTGCAGTTGGCATTATTTTTGATATGTATTATTTAGGAATAATTGGCGTGTATGCAGTTGGTTTTCCAATGGTTGTTTGGCTGATGTATCTTTTCCATTCTTTATTTTATCAAAATATGACGACGTTGTTTTTTAGTTGGGTGATTAGTTTGACCTTGTTTCAACTATTTACATTGGGAATTCAAATAGGGTTTAAACTAGCCCATTTTGATAGTCAATTTTTTGTTGTTAATTTTTTAGGGCCTACATTGTTGCTGAATATTTGTTATTTTTTCTTATTTATGTGGCCATTGAAGAGTCTTTTTCGTTTGAAATTACCATATTTTTAAAAAAGAATGTTTGAGTCACGTATAGTGAACCCCAAAACTTAGACTTAATAGCTAAGATTTGGGGTTCAGAACGACGATAGTGTGACTCGAATACTCTTTTTTTTTTAAATGAAATATATTTGAAATATTCTATTTATGTACATGACATGTATCTATGGTAAAATGCTACTTATCATAGACGACACGATATTTTTAAAAATTATATAGGGAACCAAATATTGGAGGAACTGCGAGTGAAAATAAGTATTGGGAAGAACTTATTTATTTGTACGTTATTAATAGCAACTATGGCACCATTGAGTGTGAAAGCCGATGACGTAGATACAAAAATCAGCGAACAAACCGAAAAAATTTCTACATTGAAGGAACAACGTGTAACAACTGAAGCTCAGATTGCTTCACTAGAAAAAGAGATTGCTACCATTTATAGTACGGGAGTGAAACTCCAAAATGAACAGTTATCGTTAGAAAAAGATACAGCTAAGCTAACAAAAGAAATTAGCGATTTAAATAGCAGAATTGCAAAACGGACCGAAACAATGAAAAATCAAGCGAGAGACATTCAAGTGAATGGGCAAGATACAAGCTTTGTTGATGCCGTTTTAAATGCTGATTCTGTATCGGATGCCGTTAGTCGAATTCAAGCGGTAAATACGTTTGTAAAAGCAAACAATGATTTAATTCAGGCACAAAAAGCGGATAAATTAGCTGTTGAGCAAAAGAAAGCTGAAAATGAACAAAAAGCGAATCGATTACGTGAAGCAAAAGCTGAATTGGATACGCAAAGAAAGGATTTAGTTTTAAAACAAGCCGATTTGACGGTCCAAAAACTATCTTTGGCAGCGGATCAAGCAACCGCAGAATCGACACGTACGAGTTTACTAGCTCAAAAAGCACAGGCAGAGGCCGAGCAAGCAAGAGTAGCCAAAGCGCAAGCTGAAGAAGCGAAAAAGAGCAAGAGCGTTGCTCCTGTTCAAGTGGTTGAAACAGCGCAAACAGCAAATAAGAATACCAATACTAGCACTAGCACCGATACTAATAAAAATACCGAAACAACAAATTCGAGTTCGACTGAAACGACCAATCAGTCCTCTAATACAACAACTAATAGCTCTACAGAAAACAGTGATTCTAGTAATGACAATACTAGTCATTCAACGAATCAATCGAATCAAACTAATGAATCGACACCGATTGTTTCAGGTGATGCCACGCTCAATGCATTGAATGCGCTACGTGCCTCACATGGATTGAAACCAGTCTCATGGGATGCCGGACTGGCTGCAACGGCCACTTCCCGCGCCTCTTTAATCAATGGCAATGGCGGTGCCATTCCCAATGATCATTGGTCACGAGGAAATGAAGTCATTGCAATCTTGTTCAGCCCAGGAGCAGATGTTATCAACGCTTGGTACAATGAAACCAATATGACGACAGCAACTGGATCAGGGCACAGAGATTGGGAAATAAACCCCTCTATCACGCGCGTTGGTTTTGGTTATAGCGGTAGTGTTATCGTTGGACACTCAGCATAATAAGAAAATAAGAAGCTTCTGTTTAGATTCTTTCTAAATAGAAGCTTCTTTTGAAATGTTTTTGTAACATTGCTATTACTTGATTGACATGATGCTATGGTAAAATTCTTTTGTCTTTAGAAATAATTAAGAACTAGTAGAAAAGTGATAGTGGAGGAATAATTGTGAAGAAACGTATATTTGCTTCAATTCTTTTGAGCTCAATTATCTTGACAACTGTAGCAGCTCCATCAATTGCTGTAGCAGATACCTATGATCAAAAGATTTCCCAAAAAGATCAAGAAATTTCAAATTTAGTCGACCAACAAGCAAGCACACAATCTCAAATCGATACTTTAGAAGGTCAAGTTGATACAATTAATGCAAAAAGAACGAAGGCTATAGCTGAACAAAATGTTTTGGCAGAAGAGTCAAAACAATTAAAACAAGAAATTGCTGACTTAGAAGTTCGTATTGAAAAACGAACTGAAACTATGAAAAATCAAGCCAGAGATGTACAAGTAAATGGACAAGATACAAGTTTCGTTGATGCCGTTTTAAATGCCGATTCTTTATCAGATGCTGTTTCAAGAGTTCAAGCAGTAAATACATTTATTAAAGCAAATAACTCTTTGATTGAACAACAAAAGAAAGATAAAGAAGCTGTGAAGGCAAAAGAACTTGAAAACTCTGAAAAGATAGAAACATACCAAAAATATCAAGTACAATTGGATAATCAGAAAAAAGATTTAGAAGTAAAGCAAGCTGAATTAAGTGTATTAAAAACAAATTTAGCTATTCAACAAGCAACCAAAGAAGATGAAAAACAAGCATTGGTGAAACAAAAAGCTGAGGCAGAAGCAGAACAACAAAGAATTTTGAAGGAACAGGCCGCTGAAGCAGCAGCTAAGCAAGCTGCTGAACAAGAAGTGAAAGCAGCAGAAGCAAGACAACAAAATGCTCAAGCCAATGCAAATACAACGACTAGCGCAGCCAATACTGTAGTGACTGAAAGTAGTTCAACGACAACTAGCAGTTCTAGTGCGTCAAATAATGCAAGTAATTCGACAAACACAAGTACTCCATCGAATACAAATAATAACAACACAAACACGAACACAAACACGAATACAAATACAAATACAAACACAAATCCAGTAATTGATACGTCAAATACGTATCCTGTTGGACAATGTACGTGGTTTGTAAAAAATCGTGCTTCATGGGTCGGAAATCGTTGGGGAAATGCTAACCAATGGCCATCAAGTGCGAGAGCAAATGGCTTTAGAGTAGATAATTCACCAGAAGTTGGTTCTGTAGTTGTCTTTCTAAATGGTGCACAGTTCTCTAATTCATACTATGGACACGTAGGGTATGTTATTTCTGTTGCAAATGGTGTTATTACGATTGAAGAAGGTAACTATGCTGGTTTAAGTTACAACGTTCGCCAAATTACGACTGAAGGCACAGTCTTTATCCACCAAAACTAAGCATTGATTATAGAAAAGGAAACGCCGCGGCGTTTCCTTTTTTCATATTTTTATTTATAAAAGTAAACAAGCAGTCAAGCCAATACTTAAAAAGGGGACAAAAGGTAAACGATCTGAGGGTCTTTTTTTTATGTAGCGAAGGAAGCAGTAATAACCAATGCCCACACCGCTTGCGATAAAGAGCAGTAGATGGATTTGTTGCCAATTTAGCCAAGGAAACCATAGAAAGAAAAGAATTAAGTCGCCGTTACCAATGAAATGCCAATAACGTTCCCCGTATAGATACAAGCCAAGAAAAAGGAAAAAGCGTAACCATGAGAAGGGTGCTTGATTCCATACTTGAACTAACCAAAGAGCAATCGTAAAAGGATACAAGAGAAAAGGGTCTATAAGCTGATAAAGCCAATCAGCGAGACTCAGGACAAAAGCCATGGTTAGCCAAACCAAAAGGGTTAGTTTGTTAGCTAGGGTAAATTTTGGATAAGTGAATAAATAAAGTAGAAAGCCACCATAAATCCATTCAGCAAAAAAGGAGAGCCATGGAATATTGCCATGGCAGTGGCGACATTTTCCTCGTAGGAGGCCAAAAGAAAGTAAAGGAATCAAATCATAAAAAGCCAGTTGCTGGTGACAATGAGGACAACGACTACGATCGGACCAAAAGTTTATCCGTAGAGGCAACCGCTCAGCAACGACACACCAAAACGAACCCAAGACAGCACCTATAAAAAAAAAATCATATTTTCACTCCTATCTTATCTCTATTAATACATACGAAATGAAAAGAGAAATTTGAGAAAGATTCTCAAATAGTTGTTTTTATTGTACATTTCAATGAATTTAGGTATGCTTAAACTATAGAAACTTAAAGGAGGAGTCATTTATGAAATACGGAAAAACAAAAGATCTTTTAAATCAATTGGTTGCGGATTTGAGCCAATTTTCAGTTGTGATTCATCAAACACATTGGTACATGCGTGGGCCTGAATTTTTAACATTGCATCCTTTAATGGATACGTTCATGGATGAAATCAACGACCAGTTAGATGTCGTTTCAGAACGATTAATTACGTTGGATGGTGCACCATATTCAACCTTACAAGAATTTGCTGACAACACCGGAATTAAAGATGAAATTGGCACGTATGAACGGACAATTCCTGAAAGAATGGCAAAATTAGTGGAAGGTTATCGCTATCTTTCAGATCTTTACCAAGAAGGAATTGAAGTTTCTGGTGAAGAAGGCGACGACTGCACACAAGATATTTTCATTGGCTTTAAAACAGCAGTCGATAAGAAAATTTGGATGATTCAAGCAAAATTGGGTCTTGCACCTGATTTGGCAGCGGATGATTCTGTTAAACATTTATAATAAAAATAGACTCAGATAGTAAAAAGCGTCCCTCAAAAATTGGAGGGACGCTTTTTTAGGCTACTCGGTTACGAGTGTTTGTTTCAACTGAAAAATTTTGTGCTTCAATTCGAATACTTCATCACAGGCTTTGGCAACCTCGCTTTCGTGGGTCACGATAATAATGCATTTTTGTTCTTCGTGAGCCATTTCTTGGAAAACCTTGACGATATCCAGTGAAGTTTCTTCATCTAGGTTACCGGTTGGCTCATCAGCAACGATGAGTTCGTGATCACAGCAAATGGCGCGCACGATGGCTACACGTTGCTGCTGACCCCCTGAGAGAAGGCCAATTTTTTTCTTCGCTAACTGTTCATCGATACCGACTTTGGCCAAACATTGTAGAGCATAGGCCTTTTTATCTGGCTGTGTCGAACCGGCAATTTCCATGGCAGTTAAAATATTTTGTAAAGCGGTCATGTATGGAAGCAAATTGTATGATTGGAAGACGATAGAGATGTCTTTGCGACGATAGTTCCGTAGACCAATTTTTTGAATATTTTCGCCATCATAGGTAATGGTGCCTTTCTTTGGTGTGTCCAAACCCGAAATCAATGAAAGAAAGGTTGTCTTTCCAGAGCCGCTTGCGCCAAGTATGGCGTAGACCTTGCCTTTTTCAAACGTTAAATTGACATCTTTATATAATGCATCTTGTTCATTGGTGTACCAATATGCTAAGTCCTTGGTTGCTAACATCATTTTCCCTTCTTTCTAACCAATTAAAATTTTCTTTGGATTCAATCGTAAGATACCTACTGATGAGAGTAAAATGGAGAAGAAGCTAATCAGGAGACCTAGACCTGCGAGAATCGCAACTTCTTTGGGTTGAACGGTAATATTTAAGTCGTCAATTTCGGTTGAACCTTGAATGGCGTTATTGAAGCCACCCCCCATTTGGCCACCACCGCCTCTACCAGGGCCGCCAGTTTGGTTTCCAGGCTGATTGTTTCTACCATTTTGATTGTTTCCTTGAGCGTTGTTGGAGTCTTGATTATTGGTTTGTGTACTGGTAGTAGTTTCTTGTGAAAGTAATTGATTTCCAACCACATTGCCGACAATATTTCCAGTAAATGTGGCGATAACCAGTGCAACAAGCATGGTCAGAAACATTTCTGTAAAGAACTGAAGAATCATTTTGATACGGGATTCTCCCATAGATAATAGGACGCCAATTTCATAGCGGCGTTCACGAATCATCAACATGACGATTAAAGTCAAAATGATAATGCCTGCTACGGCTACTAAAATAACGATATTTTTCGCAAAGCTAGAAACATTTTTCAGTGGAGTTAACATGGATTGATACAATTGATCATCGGTTGTTAAGTCATAGGTATCTGTATCGATTAACTTTTTGGCTGCTTTTGTGAATGCAGTGACTTTTGATGGCTCAGATAAGGTATAAACGGCTGAGTCCACCGTATTTTCATCGGTCGCACCAGATAGCGTATTGGCTAAAGTATAGTAGGAATAAATGGTGTTGACTGGATTTAACATACTAACTTGTGCAGCGATGCCAGATGCTGATTGGGTAGTAGAGTAGATGCCTTTGACGGTGACGGTTACTTCATTTTCGCCATCAGAATCGGTTAATTTAAATGTGTCACCAACGGACAAATTGTTGGATTCAGCTAAGGTTTCTTCAATCAGTACATGATTTGTACCCGCATCGTCTGCAGTCAGAGCTTCCCCTTTTTCCAATGTCGCTGTCCCGTCAGCAAAGCTTGAGTAATCGGCGCTTGCAGAAACACCGGTTATTGTGAAATCACCGGTTTTCATCATGCCACCGCCACCCATAGTTCCGTTGTTGCCACCCATTCCACCTGGACCTTGTCCCTGTTGGATTTCATCTGACGTACTGGAGCTTGTGGAAGTCGTGTCTGAATCGCTGCTAGTAATTGGTTCGATGCCATCACCAGCTGTCGCTGTGCCGGATGTGATTAAGACATAGGATTTTACATTGTCTAGTTTGGCAATTTTCTCGGCGTCACTTACTTTGATAGGTGTTGAAGTAAAGCGACGGCGTTCACTAGTAGAGTCGGTTGAAGATGAAGTGGATGAGTCTGTCGTACTTGAAGTTGAGGTAGATGCATTTGGTCCCCCGCCAAACATTGCTTCACGACTTGCAGCAAGTGTCACCGTAGCACCTAAACTATTTTGCGCATTCTCGGTCGCTTTTTCTGCCGCGCTTTTAATGGTTAACCCAGCCAAAACAAAAATTAAAATGGCAGAAAAAACAGCACATAATAATAAAGTTCGACCTTTCTTGGCCCATAAACTTAAGAGCCCTCGTTTGATAAAATTCATAGCTTCCTCCTGTTCATACGAATAGATGCTATTCGCTTGGTATCAAGTTATTTCTTATGCAGAATAGCGAATGAACCTTAAAGCAAGGTTAAATGAATTTGAAGAAAGTGTGAATGAAACGAGAAAAAATCCCTGAATCCATCTGATTCAGGGAGGGAAAAATTTAATGTAATGCTTGTTTGGCTTGCTCGATTTGCGCTAAAACTTGATCAAATCCTGTTCCACCAAGGGAGTGACGGTTTTTGACGGCTTGTATGCTGTCTAATTTTTGATAGATATCCGCTTCAATAGTAGGCTCAATTTCCTGATAGTGTTCAAGCGGGACATCTTGCAAGAAGATGCCTTTTTCCATACAGGAAAGAATCAGTTTGCCAACGATTTCGTGTGCTTGTCGGAAAGGAATGCCTTTCGTTGCCAAGTAGTCTGCTAGTTCGGTCGCATTTGAAAAATCTTGTTGTGTCGCTTGTAGCATACGCGTTTCTTTCACGGTCATCGTTTCAATCATCCCTGCGAAAATTTCGAGGGAGTGCATAACGGTTGAAACTGTATCAAACATCCCTTCTTTGTCTTCTTGGAGATCCTTGTTGTAGGCCAGAGGTAAGCTTTTCATGATCGTTAATAGGCCAAATAAGTCCCCGTAGACACGTCCTGTTTTGCCACGGATTAATTCCGCCATGTCTGGGTTCTTCTTTTGCGGCATAATGGAACTTCCAGTTGAAAAGGTATCTGTCAGCTCGACAAACTGGTATTCATAGCTACACCAGAGGATAAGCTCTTCACAAAAACGGGAGAGATGCATCATTAAGATGGAGGCGTTGCTTAAAAACTCTAGAATAAAATCGCGATCACTAACCGCATCCAAGCTGTTTGCATAGACCGAAGCAAAACCAAGTTCTTTTGCGGCGTAGATTCGGTCTATCGGAAAGGTTGTCCCTGCCAAAGCCGCCGCACCAAGAGGAGAGACGTCAATGCGGCTAAGGCCTTCCACTAGACGATTTTGATCTCTTGTAAACATTTGATAATAAGCCATGAGATGATGGCCAAATGAAATGGGTTGGGCATGTTGTAAATGAGTGTAACCAGGCATGACGGTATAAACATGCTGTTCAGCCTTCGCAACCAATACGTCACGTAAATGGTGAAGCTGCTGGATGATTTGTTCTACATGGTCCTTCAGATAGAGATGCATGTCGGTCGCAACTTGGTCATTACGACTCCGAGCTGTGTGCAATTTTCCAGCGACTGGGCCAATTAAATCGTGTAGGAAGACTTCCATATTTAAGTGAATGTCTTCGTTTTCGACAGAATAGGTCAATTCGTCTTTTTGCACTTTTGTGACCAATGTCTGCAAACCGGCAAGGATGGCATCTGCATCTTCAGCTGGAAGAATCCCGGTGTGTTTCAGCATTTTGACATGTGCGATGCTTCCTTGCAAGTCATATGCTGCCAATTGTTGATCAAAGGAAATGGATGCACCAAATGCATCAATCCAAGCTTCGTTTTTGCCATCAAAGCGCCCACCCCATAATTTTGCCATCTCTTCTAACTCCTTTTATCCATTTTGTGTCACTGTTTCTTGTTGTTTTGCTAAATTAGCTTGAACTTCAGCGTGCACTTTTGTTGGTAGCCCCCATAATTTAATGAAGCCAATTGCAGCATCTTGATCAAACGTATCAGCAGAAGTATAGGTTGCTAAGTTTTCGTCATATAGACTGTTTGCTGACTTCCGACCTTCACAGATGACATTCCCTTTGAATAATTTAACACGAACCGTGCCGTTTACGACTGTTTGCGTGGATTTTAAGAAGGCAATCAGCGCATCTGTCAGTGGATTAAACCATAAGCCATCATAGATAACTTGTGCAAGCTGTTGTTCAATGATTGGTTTAAAATGAGCCAATTCACGGACAAATACGAGATCTTCCAATTCTTTGTGTGCCGTCATTAAGGTCATTGCGCCAGGACATTCATAGACTTCCCGTGATTTGATTCCGACTAATCGATTTTCGATGTGGTCAATTCGACCAATGCCATGTTCACCAGCCAGTGCGTTGAGTTTCATAACGATGGAAGCAAACGTATCTTCCACTCCATCTAATGCTACGGGTATACCTTGTTCGAAGGTAATCTCTACAATAGTTGGTGTATCTGGAGTGTCCTCTAGTTCCTTGGTAATTGCATAAGCACCTTTTGGAGGTGTGGCCCAAGGATCTTCCAAGACTCCACATTCGCATGCGCGTCCCCATAAATTTTGGTCGATTGAATACGGGTTATCCAAATCAGCAGGAATGGGGACATTTTTTTCTGCAGCGTACGCGATTTCTTCCTCCCGTGACCATTTCCATTCACGGACCGGAGCAATCACTTTCAAATGAGGATCTAAAGCAGCGATGGCAACTTCAAATCGGACTTGGTCATTTCCCTTACCAGTACAGCCGTGTGCAATCGTAGTCGCGTTGGTTTTATGCGCCAACTCTACTAATTTTTTGGAAATCAATGGTCGTGAGAGTGCTGAAACCAAAGGATAGGAGTTTTCATAAAAGGTATTCCCTTGTAGCGCAATTAAAGCAAAATCATCTGCAAATTCTTCCCGGGCATCAATGGCATAAGACTCTGAAGCACCTACAAATAAAGCTTTTTCTTTAATCGCATCCGTATCACGTCCTTCACCAATGTCCAAACAACATGCAACGACATCGTATCCCTCATCAACCAACCATTTAATGGAAACAGAGGTATCTAATCCACCGGAATAAGCCAAAATAACCTTTTCTTTCATGAAAAAAACTTCCTTTCTATCTAAACCTACTTGATTGATGCCATCATATCAAATAAATATAAGTAAATCAACAATAAAAATTATATTTATACATAAATATTTCAAAAAAAGGTATTTTATTCATTTTTTTATCGTTTATTCCAATTGTTCAGTTGTGAAAAGAGGAGAAGGACGAAAAAATAGTGCTTAATTGCAATATCAAATGCATAAAAAAATCAAAAAACCTTTATAGACAGCGAATTACTCAATAATCCAGTGTTACCAACGGTTTAACCCTTGTCTGGCAG
>NZ_JBHUMO010000027.1:0-41250 GCF_042685105.1 Enterococcus camelliae
TGCACGATTTATGCCAGTAACCTGAAAAAACTCATGCACCTATTATATCAAAAGTGAGAGGAAAATGTTGTTATATCAAGGAAACATTACTGTTCAGGAGACATTATATAAAGATTAGGATGAAATAAAAAAGAATCGTTTATGGAAGGTTTTTTATGAAAGAGTTTGTTCACTTATATTTGAATACTCACCAAGACATTATTCAAAATTGTCTATTTTTGATGGATTATCGCAAGAGCGCTCATCACTTTTCACAGTGCAGGCTAGTTATGGCATTTCTTATCAGCTATGGGCAATCTATTTACTGCTAATGCTATTTATTGATGCTTTCTTCTTGAAGTTTTCTTGCCAACTAGTCATTGAGCTAATACATATGACAAATCGAAAAATAGTGCGTAAGAAGTTGACAAAGGTTCCTTCTGGTGAACTATTATTAAATCCTAAAGAGATTTTAAACCTTTCAACTAAACAGAAAAATGACACATGGAATAGGCTTAATCAACCAGGAGTCTATCTTTTGTTCAATACTCAGAATAAAACGTATTACATTGGACAAGCAACTCGTATGTTAGATAGAGTTTGTCAACATTTTTTAGGAAAAGGAAATCAAGACGTGTATGCTGATTACCGTTATGGGAAGCCTTTTGATATTCAGTTTATTCCCCTTCTAAACAGCGGCTACTTAACGTTAAATGAACTAGAAAGAGAAGCAATTAAGGCTTATCAAGGGTATTCTAGAGGGTACAACCGAAATAGGGGAATGAAAGGTTGAACGATGAAACGCTTTTTGGGTAAGTGATGTTCATCTCTTTCATTTCATGATACAATTTGGTTGGAATTGCAACCGCTTTTTTACACTTGCAACCGAAAAATTGAGAAAAAAGGTGACTAATGGATGAGTAAAATAGAATTACTAGCTTCCGTACCACTTAATGAAAGAGCTATTCCTTTTAAGGAAGCGAAACCTTGGTTTAAAGTATCTGATCAACAAATGCAACTAGAAGGATTGTGTTTTGATAACCAAAATCATTTGTTTTTTGTGGATGTGTTTGGTGGTGGAGTATATGCACTTGAGTTGACGGCAATGAAACTAGAGAAGATTGCATCGTTTGAAAATGAAAATCCTGCGACGGTCAAAAGAAATCACGATGGACGCTTATTTGTGTGTTGTCTAGGGGACATGAGAGGGACTGGTAGTGTTGTTTCAATGAATCCAGATGGAAGTGATCAACAGGTTGTTGTTGATTCATCACTAGGTTATGTGATTGATGATTTATCCTTCGATCAGGATGGCGGCTTTTATTTTACAGACTTTAAAGGGTATTCGTGCGAACCAACGGGTGGTGTTTACTATGTATCACCTGATTACAAAACAATCACCAAAGTATTAGCAAATATGGCTGTTCCAAATGGCGTTGTTTTAAATACAACCGGCAATGGTCTTTGGATTACTGAGATGAGTCAAAACCGGTTACACTATTTGAGTATGACTGAAGATCCGACCATTATCGCTAACTATGGCAGTTCCGTTCCGTATCATTTTACTGGATTGGAAGGACCGGATTCTATTTGTATTGATGCAGATGATAATCTCTACGTGGCGATGTATATGCAAGGTCGAGCAATGGTTTTTGACAAATATGGATTACCTATTGAACAAATCCTATTGCCAGAACGAAAAAAACACAAAATGTTGCGCTCGACTTCGGTAGCCATTCACCCAAATAAAAAACAACTTGTCCTTTGTTCAAATGATGGCGAGGGTGATGGAGGAGCATGGTTGTATACTTGCAAGAGTTTGAGTAAAGGAATTTTACTATAGGATGAAAAAAAGACGCTTTCCTTTAACAGGAGAGCGTCTTTTTGATTAAGCTTCAATTTCTGAGACAATACCCGAACCAACTGTTCGACCACCTTCACGTATTGAGAAAGTTGTTCCTTTTTCAACTGCGATTGGATGGATTAATTCAACTTCGATTGTGACGTTATCACCAGGCATGACCATTTCTGTTCCTTCAGGTAGGGTAACATTACCTGTAACGTCCGTTGTTCTAAAGTAGAATTGTGGGCGATAGTTATTAAAGAATGGGGTGTGACGTCCACCTTCTTCTTTGGTTAACACATAAACTTCACCTTTGAATTTTGTATGTGGTGTAATTGAACCTGGTTTTGCCAATACTTGACCACGTTCCACTTCACTACGATCAACACCGCGGAGCAATACACCTACATTATCTCCAGCTTCGCCTAAATCCAATGTTTTACGGAACATTTCAATCCCAGTTACAATAGCTTTACGTGTTTCTGGTTTTATGCCAACGATTTCAACTTCGTCACCGACTTTTACTGTACCACGATCGATACGACCAGAGGCAACAGTACCGCGACCAGTAATCGTGAAGACATCTTCAATTGGTAATAATAAAGGTTTATCCGTATCACGGTCAGGAGTAGGGATATATTCATCTACTGTATCCATTAATTCCATGATAGCAGCTTCAGCTTCTGGATCTCCTTCGAGTGCTTTTAAAGCAGAACCCTTGATAACTGGAATATCATCACCAGGGAAATCGTATTCGTTTAAAAGCTCACGGACTTCCATTTCAACCAAATCAATCAATTCTTCATCGTCAACTAAATCGGTTTTATTAAGGAAAACAATTAAATGCTTTACACCAACTTGACGTGAGAGCAAAATGTGTTCACGTGTTTGAGGCATTGGACCATCTGTTGCTGAAACAACCAAGATAGCGCCATCCATTTGAGCGGCACCGGTAATCATGTTTTTAACATAGTCCGCATGTCCAGGTGCATCGATATGCGCATAATGCCGTTTTTCAGTTTCATATTCAACGTGAGCTGTATTAATTGTAATCCCACGTTCTCTTTCTTCGGGTGCTGCATCAATACTTGCATAGTCTTGAGGGCTTGCTAGTCCTTTTTTGGCTAATACAGAAGTAATTGCTGCGGTCAAAGTTGTTTTCCCATGATCGACGTGTCCAATAGTCCCAATATTTACATGTGGTTTTGTCCGACTGTAATGTTCTTTTGCCATTTTAAAAATCCCTCCGTTTAATAAATGATATCTTACAATAAGTAAGCCTTATCGTTGATAACTTTATTATAGGTCAACTAAAGTCAAAGTCAATTATTTGCACTTATTATTGCTTTTTTGGCCTTCTTCTTTTAGGATGTAAGAATCAAAGGTACTTAATTTTTTGTTTCAAGTTGTAAAGCAAGTTAGTGTAATTTTTAGAAGCGATGGAGGAATAGATGATGAAGGCAATCATTCTTCAACATGTAGCATTTGAAACACCGGGATATATTAATAATTGGATGGCTGAAAGAGAGGTAGCCAGTCAACTTATCCGTGTTGATTTAGGAGAAGAAATTCCTTATGATGCGGATATTGATTTATTGGTCGTTTTAGGCGGACCCATGAGCGCGAATGATAATGACCCTTTTTTAAAGCAGGAACGACAGTTAATTCAGCAGCAATTGAAGAAAAATAGAGCTGTTTTTGGTATTTGTCTAGGTGCCCAACAACTGGCAGTTTGTTTAGGGGAAACCATTCAGTCCACGCCCAAAGAAGTTGGTTGGGGAAACGTGGTTGATTATCGCACGAATCAAGCGTATACCGTTTTGCACTGGCATGGTGAAGGCTTTTCATTTCCTACTGGCAGCACCCGTCTTTTTTATTCGGATGATTGGGCCAATCAAGGATTCCAATATAAGCGTGCAATTGGACTACAATTTCACTTGGAGACAACGCCTACATCAATTCGAGCGATTGTCGAGAACGATGAAGCATTTTTGAAGCAATCTATTTTGAAACAAACTGCTACAGAAGTGATGAATCATCCCATTGCGACTGAAAATAAGGAACTACTCTATCATTTATTAGATCAATTGATGGGTGATTGAGAACGAAGGGGGGGAAGGGATAGTGAAAAAAGCGCCACGGATTAACAAAGAGGATAAAGTTGCTATCATCAGCCTGTCAAGTGGGATTTTAGGAGATGAAAGTTGTCAATACAATATTGAAATTGGGACCAAACGTTTGCGGGAAATGGGATTGGAACCTGTTTTTACGAAACATGCGTTGGCTGGCAGCGAGTATATCAGAAAACATCCGGAGAAAAGGGCAGCGGATCTAAAAGCTGCCTTTTTAGACCCGGAAATAAAAGGAATTATCTGTGCCATTGGTGGCGATGACACATTTCGAACATTGCCATTCTTAATGGAAGACCCGGAATTCATAGAAGCTGTAAAAACCAATCCGAAAATTTTTACTGGCTACTCTGATACAACGGTCAATCATTTGATGTTCTATCAACTAGGATTAGAGACTTTTTATGGGCCATCATTTTTAACTGATTTTGCGGATATTGGACCAGAAATGCTTCCCTATACAATGAATGCAGTCGGACAATTTTTAGCGGATCAGCCTGAACAAGGAACTATTTTGCCAAGTGCAACTTGGTATGAGGAACGAAAAGACTTTTCGGCAAAGGCGATTGGAGAATCGCGGGTGGCTCATTTGGATAAAAAAGGCTTTGAACTGCTACAAGGAAATCCTGTTTTTTCGGGTCATCTGTTAGGCGGTTGTTTCGAAAGTTTGACAGATATTTTGTCTGGGGAACGTTACGCAGATGAAAAAAAGGTGGCTGGAACGTATCATTTATTCCCCGAGCTATCAAAATGGCAAGGTGCAATTTTATTTATCGAAACCTGTGAAGAAAAAATAGTACCGAAAGAATTTGAACGAAAACTCTTGATGTTAAAGGAAACCGGTCTTTTTTCTCAAATCGCTGGTATGATTGTAGGGAAACCACAAGATGAATGCTTCTATCATGAGTATCAATCGATTCTCATTGATACGGTAGCAGATCATACCTTACCCATCGCATACAATTTTCCATTCGGGCATGCCTATCCACGAACAGTCTTACCGTATGGTGTTCGTGTAACCGTGGACACTATCTCACAAGTTCTTCGATTTGATGAAAGAATATTTTCATAAGCGGTTGACGGAAAAAGCGGTCTTGTGCTATAGTTCATCTAACGTATTGATGTCATTGCTCAATGAAGTAGATTCAACATTCCCTCTATCAGAAAGTCGATGGTTGCTGCAAATCGATGAAAGTGTTGTATTGAATTACGTCGAGCTGGAAAAAAAGTGAATAAGTTGTCAAGTGGAAGATTGTTTCTTCAATTAAGGTGGTACCGCGGATTACTATTCGTCCTTAGCATGCATGTGCTAAGGACTTTTTGTTACGTTTTTTGGAAAAACAATTTTTCTGTTAAAGCTAAAAAGGGTGATTAGAAAGGGAGAGTCCAATGAGTTTTGAAAAATTAAGTAAAAAAATAAATTTAGAGTTGGTAAAAAATACTTCTTTGTTAACTGAGGAACAAACAAGTTATAAACAGCATCGAGATGAAGAGCTCAGAAGAATTATCACTGGTGAAGATCAACGCTTTTTGTTGGTGATTGGTCCATGCTCGGCTGATAATGAAGTAGCTGTTTTTGACTATGCACAACGGCTTGCAGAACTACAAGAAAAAGTAAAAGATAAACTCTTTATCGTGCAACGAGTGTATACAAACAAGCCTCGAACGAATGGCGATGGGTACAAAGGGATGCTGTATCAGCAATCACCAGATGAAGAGGTAAATTTAATCCGCGGAATGGTTGCGGTTCGCAAAATTCATCGTCGAGTTCTGACAGAGACTGGCTTAACGACTGCCGATGAAATGTTGTATCCAGAAAATTTTGAATTGGTCTCTGATTTAGTTAGTTACCATGCAGTTGGGGCACGTTCCGTAGAAGACCAACAACATCGCTTTGTAGCAAGCGGAATTGATGCACCAGTAGGCTTAAAGAATCCAACCAGTGGCAATTTAGCAGTGGCATTTAATGCACTGCATGCCGCCCAACGCTCGCAATCATTTATCTATAATGGGGTGGAGGTTTCGACCAGTTCAAATCCATTGGCGCATTTAATTTTGCGTGGGGGATTAAATGAATATGGAAAAATCATTCCAAATTATCATTATGAAGATTTGGTATCTGCAGCGTCATTGTATGACAAAGAGACTTTTAAGAATCCTTTTGTTTTGATCGATACCAACCATGATAATTCTGGTAAAAATTATTTGGATCAAATTCGAATTACCAAAGAAGTCCTTGCTAGCCGCGAGTGGAATCCACAGGTGAAACAGCTTGTTCGTGGTTTGATGGTTGAAAGCTACTTAGCTGATGGTCGAGGGGAAGTAGGCAAACAAGCCTATGGACAATCGATTACCGATCCTTGTTTAGGATGGGAAAAGACAGTCGAGTTAATTCAACATGTTTACCAGAATGTGTAGGTAATCAGTAAATGTGGGGAACATTGTTTAATACGATCACGATTATTGTTGGTTCAGCTTTGGGTGGATTTTTGAAAGAAAAATTTCCAGTTCGGTTTCAAACAATTCTTCTTCAGGCAATGGGGTTAGTTGCTGTGA
Source organism: Enterococcus camelliae (assembly GCF_042685105.1). Lineage (NCBI taxonomy): Bacteria > Bacillati > Bacillota > Bacilli > Lactobacillales > Enterococcaceae > Enterococcus > Enterococcus camelliae. Next base: position 6,508 of record NZ_JBHUMO010000027.1, read on the forward strand.
TGATTGGGATAAACACAGTTATTGTCAATTTGGGGGAAAGTCAGTATCCAATCGTGTTTATTATCAGCTTAGCCATTGGCGCTGTAATTGGTGAAGGACTTCAATTACAGCAGAAAGTTAATCGTAAATTATCGCAACAAGGAGATTCAAATTTAGCGAATGGGTTAACAACAGCCATCTTACTTTTTTGCATTGGGAGTTTGTCAATATTGGGTCCAGTCCAAGCGGCAATCAATCAGGATTATACTTTCATGATAACGAATGGGGTTCTAGACGGAATTACATCGCTCGTTTTGTCAGCAACGTTTGGCTACGGTATTATGTGGGCGGCACCTGTCTTATTTATCTGGCAAGGAAGTATCTATGCGTTCGCTTATTTGTTTCAGCAGTCCCTTCAAACAGAATTGCTTGTAGAGCCGATGATTATAGGTGGCATCCTTATTTTTGCATCAGGCCTATCCATTTTGAAATTAAAAGAAATTGCAATCTTAAACCTTTTGCCTGCCATATTTGTTCCACTCATCGGTTATGCTTTCTATCATCTAGTTTTTTGACTAGGTGATTTTTTTGCATTTTAATAATTGTTAATCATTAATATTCTATAGGTGAAATCGATTTATTTTTACTTTTTTAAGTAGAAAAGCGAAATTTTATTAATATAAGCATTTTACACTGAATAGATATAGGAAAAGCCGGAACAATGATGTATGATTTGAAAAATCAGAAAATTCAGATTTTTAAGTTTGAAGGAGGAAAGGCCATGAAAAGTTTTTTTAATTGGGAACTAGTGTATCAATACTTTCCTAAAATACTCAGTGCTTTGCCGGTTACATTAATGATCGTAACCATCGCTACACTAGTAGGTCTTGTATTGGGGAGTCTCATTGCCTTTGTACGTGTTGAGAAAATACCAATTTTATCACAGATTAGTGCAGTCTTTGTTTCATTTATTCGTGGGACACCGATTCTTGTGCAATTGTATGTGGTTTATTATGGTATACCAACATTATTAGAAGGGGTAAATATTGATGTCTCTTCTTGGAACAAAATTTTCTTTATTTATATCACGTATGGGTTAAATACCGCGGCCTTTCAATCTGAAACAATTCGTGCAGCTATTTTAAGTGTACCAGCCACCCAAAAGGAAGCTGCTATCGCCTGTGGGTTGACGCGATTTCAAATGTATCGCAGTGTCATCTTGCCACAGATGGTACGAGTTGCTTTACCATCTTTTGGTACCACAACCGTGGCATTGCTACAAGATACCTCTCTTGCATTTACGATTGGGGTCATCGATGTTGTAGGGAAAGCCAAAGCCATTGGTGCTGTAACCTTCCATACATTGGAAGGTTACGTTGGAGCAGCAATTATATTCATTGTTTTAAGTTTTGTACTTGAACGAATATTTGCTTGGTTAGAAGAGCAAATGAAATTTGAGCAAGTATCAACTAAAAAAATGCGGTTGCCTTCTCTCCTTTTTTTCCAAAAAAAAGAGAAGGTGAAGACAACTTCATTATAAAAAAATAGGTCTTAGGGGGAAAATGTATGAAAAAATCAAGAATTGTTACGGGATTAAGTGTTGCTGCCTTTTCATTGTTATTAGCTGCTTGTGGGAGTAGCGGTGGTTCTGACTCCGATTCATCAGAAGACAGCGGAAAAGTTACAAAAATCACGGTTGCGACTGGGAATGATGCATTGCCCTATGCCTATTTAGACGAAAATGGGAAGTATGATGGCTATGATGTTGCCGTTGTAAAAGCAATTGATAAGAAATTAAAGGACTATAGCTTCACATTTGAAGGATCGGATTTTCCAACGACCCTCTCCAATCTTGAAAGTAACAAAGCACAAATGGCTGCTTATGAATATGAAGTCAATGATGAACGAAAAGAAAAATTTGTTTATGGTGATGTAGGTTATGTTGTTTGGGATACGTACATCTCTTATGATCCTGATAAAGGGGAAACCTACAACACTTTTGATGATTTAAAAGGAAAGAAAGTATATGTTACGACTTCGACCAACCAGGCAGCTATGGCTGAAAATTATTTAAAGGATCATCCCGATGCATTTACGCTAGTTTACGGTGAATACAGTAATGAACAAATTGTTCAAGCATTAACTTCTGGTGCCGTTGATGCAACATTAGCACCTAAGTACCAAATTGATAATTATAATAAAACCTTTGACGTTCATTTGAAAATAGGCGATAAACCTGTTCATAATTCTGATGCATACCTCCTATTTAATAAGAAGACGGATACAAAATTAATTGAAGAAGTTAATAAAGCGTTAAAAGAATTGAAGGAAGACGGAACAATCAAAAAACTATCTGAAAAATATTTGGATGGAGATTATGTTCCCAAAGATTAAGAGAGGTGAGCCAATATGAGTTTTGATTTTTCGACAATGATAAATTCTTTAAAGATTGCTAGCCACTATATAGGAACCACGCTTTTCATGGCGGGTTCCTCCTTGGTAATCGGTATTTTCTTTGGATTACTGATTGCCTTGGCAAGGCAGTATAAAATAAGAATAATTGCCCCTTTTTTCCAAATTCTTATCACATTACTGAAGGGCGTTCCAATTGTTTTGATTATATTGGCAAGTTACCTCATTGCTTCAAAAAAATTTGACACCATCGCGGAAGGAATGCATTGGTCCATTCGTTTTAAAGATTTTAATATGATCTGGATTGCTATCTTTGCTTTAAGTATTTTATCAATCATTAATAGTAGTGAAATTTTCCGGGGAGCATTTTCATCCATTAAAAAAGGACAGTTTGATGCAGCCAAGTCGCTAGGAATGACCAATTTTCAAACGATTCACAGAGTTCTTTTGCCACAGGCGTTTCCAGTGTCAGTTCCGATGTTCAGTAATTTGTTAATCACGTTGGTTAAAGCTTCAGCACTTGCATCAATGGTCAGTGTGGTAGATGTTTTCGCAGCAGCTAAAATTTCTGCTCAACAAAATTATCGCTTTTTAGAAGCCTATATTGCTGTAGCGATTATTTACTGGATCATTAGTTTAATTATTGAAAAAGGTGCACAATTATTTGAACAACGGATGAATCGAAAGTTAAGGAGGGCTTCTTTATGACCATGTTGGAAGTAAGAAATTTACACAAAAAATTTGGTAAAAAAGAGGTGCTGAAAGGTATTGATATAGATGTAAACCAAGGCGAAGTAGTCGTATTATTGGGGCCAAGTGGCTCTGGTAAAACGACTTTCCTTCGTTGTTTGAATTTTTTGGAACGTGCAGATCAAGGACAAATGACGTTGGATGAACAAGTGATTCATGTTGAAAAAGCCAAAGAAAAAGAAATTTTGGCGCATCAACGAAAAACGGCGATGGTCTTTCAGAATTATGCCTTGTTTCAAAATAAGACAGCAATAGAAAACATCGCGATGCCAGTGATGATGGCTCAAAAAAAATCAAAAGAAGAAGCGTTCAGTCTAGCTACTCAACTTTTGGAGCAAGTGGGGTTGTCTGATCGGGCCAATTTTTATCCGAGTCAGATGTCAGGAGGTCAACAACAGCGGATTGGTATTGCACGAGCCTTAGCCTTAAATCCAAAGGTGATTTTGTTTGATGAACCAACATCTGCACTGGATCCAGAATTAGTCGGACAGGTCTTAGCATTGCTTCGTGATATAGCTGAGACAGGTGCTACGATGGTCTTAGTGACACATGAGATGAAATTTGCTTATGAAGTTGCTGATAAGGTTGTCTTTATGGAAAATGGCTATGTTGTTGAACAAGGAGCGCCTCAAGAAGTATTTGAACAGACTAAAGAAGAACGAACCAAAGCATTTCTGGCTCGTTTTACCAATCAATTTGCCGTATAGGAGGAAGATAGATGCACTATCAATTTGCCAATCGCATGAATCATTTAGAAGGTTCAGCTTTAAGAGAAAATGCAAAGAAAAATATGGAAGCCAAAGATGTCATTTCATTTGCTTATGGTTATCCTTCCATCGATGCTTTTCCAATGGACACACTTAGAACCATTTCTGAACGAATGTACACCGAGTTTGATCCAGAAACTTTTCTTCAATATGGACCAAGTGAAGGCTTGCCCGAATTAAGAAAACTAGTTAAAAAACGAATTGAAGAACAAGCAGCAATTGATAGTGATGATGAAGTGATGATTGTATCAGGATCAACGCAAGCCATGGATTTGGTTATTAAAGTCCTGTGTAATGAAGGGGATATCGTTCTTTGTGAAGAACAGACCTTTTCTGGTGCAGTCAATGCTATCAAAAGCTATGGCGCAATACCAGTTGCTGTCCCTATGAATGTTTCCGAGGAATGCCTTGATTTGGGAGCGCTAGAGGAAATTCTCGCTAATGATAGCCAACATCGAATTAAATTACTCTATCTAATCCCAACGTTTCAAAATCCGTTGGGTACTTCTATTCCCTTAGAAAAGCGAAAAGAAATTTATGCCCTTGCCAAAAAATATGGCATTCTTATCTTTGAAGATGATCCATATGGGGACTTGCTTTATTTTGGTGATCCGATACCAAAAATGAAGTCTTTTGATACCGATGAGCTGGTTATCTATGCAGGATCTTTTTCAAAGATATTGGCTCCGAGCACTCGTTTAGGGTTTGTTATGGCGCCACAACCTATTTTTGAAAAATTGGTTTTAGCAAAGCAAGTTTCCGATTCTCATACGAACTTTTATTGGCAAGTTCTTTTGACAGAGTTTATGGAAAACTATCATTTTGAAACACATGTCAATTACTTGAAAGAACTGTATCGCGAAAAATTAACAGTTATGTTAGCGGAATTGGCGAAGCTGCCAAGTGAGGCCATTCGCTATATCGAACCAACTGGTGGATATTTTATTTGTTGTGAATTGTCTGATGAGGTCGATGAAGAGGCTTTTTTGGATTACTTATTTGATCACAAAGTCATCGTGATTCCTGGAAATGTGATGAGTGTTGCTGGAAAAGGGTACGAGAAGTTTTTCCGCATGAATTTTACAAAACCATCCGTTGAAGAAATTCAATTAGGCATTCAACAAATGAACGAAGCCATAGAATATGCTCGTAAAGCACAAATATCGAAGGCAATTTGAGGGGAGACATGCATGAAACTTATTTATTTTGGTGTAAGTGACGAAGAAGAACCGTATATTCAAAGATGGTCTTTTCTCAATAAAGTGCCAGTTACGATTCGAAAAGAACAAATCAGCAAAGAAACCATTGCATTTGCGAAAGGGCATGATGGCATTTGTTTATATCCGAGTGCCGAGATGAGTCAAAATGAATCCTTCTATCGTACGTTACGGAGTTATGGGATGAAACAATTATCCATTAAGTCAACAGGAATTGATGGTGTGAATCTTGAATGGGCGAAAAAATATCATTTGCAAGTCACAAATGTGCCTTCCTATAGCCCGACATCCGTTGGTCATTTTGCCGTTATGGCTATATTGATGTTAGCCAGAAATCTTCCATTACGGATAAATGAACGCGATCATCTATCTAGAAAAATAGCGATTGGGGATGAAATTCAAAGTATTACAGTCGGCATTATTGGTACTGGAAGAATTGGCATGGTTGTTGCACAAACTATCGCAGCAATGGGAGGTAAGGTTGTTGCATACAGTCATTCACACAATCCGCAATTAGAGCCATTTGTTTCTTACCTTTCATTGGAAGAAGTTGTACAGAAATCGGATATCATTTCCATCCATATTCCGTTAACCAAGGAATCGTATCATCTTTTTGATGATGCGTTGTTTGCTAAGATGAAACCCAATGCCAAAATTGTGAATACAGCACGCGGGAAAATTATCAATACAGATGCACTGCTTCGTTGGCTAGCACAAGGAAATGCTGGTGGCTGTATGTTGGATACCTTGGAAAATGAAGAAGCGTATTTTCATTTAGGACAAGAAAAAAATCCACTCTATCAACAATTGATGGCCTATCCAAATGTTTTTATCACGCCTCATATTGCTTATTACACGCAATTGGCGGTGAAAGAAATTGCGGAAACGGCATTAAATAATGCTTACGATATTTTGGAACATGGGGAATCGAGAAATACTATATCTGTGTAAGAGGTGAGCAATATGATTGAAGCACAAGTTTTCGGACTGAAAAAGCAATTTGGGAAGAATGAGATATTAAAAGGCATTGACTTGACCGTTCAACGAGGTGAAGTTGTTTGTATTATTGGTCCAAGTGGTTCTGGGAAAACAACATTTTTACGATGCTTGAATTTACTTGAAGAACCAAATGAAGGAAGCTATCAATTGGATGACACAATGTATAATTTAGCAGGGATAGGCGCAAAACAAGCACGAGAGATTGCATTGAAAACGGCCATGGTTTTTCAATCATATGAACTATTTAGTCATATGACTATTTTAAAAAACGTTATGGAAGGTCTTGTGACGCCTAGAAAGGTCAAAAAGAAAGAGGCCGAACAGATTGCTTTGGATGCTCTTCGTCGTGTTGGACTGGAAGATAAAAAAGACATGTACCCTATTCAGCTTTCAGGGGGGCAACAACAGCGGGTTGGCATTGCTAGGGCAATGGCTCTCACGCCAGAAATTTTGCTATTTGATGAACCAACTTCTGCATTGGATCCTGAACTTGTTGGAGAGGTTTTAGCTGTTATGAGAAAACTTGCAGATAGTGGGCAAACGATGATTGTTGTGACGCACGAAATGCAATTTGCGCAAGAAGTCGCAGATAAAGTGATTTTTATGGCGGATGGCTACATAGTGGAAGAAGGGTCACCCGATGACGTTTTCAATCACCCAAAAGAAGATCGAACGAAACAATTCTTAGCCCAAGTTCGTTTCAAGGAAGTCATGTCTGCATAAGGAGGAGAAATGGAAGAAGTTCAGCGTTCAGAAAAGATTTGGTCAAAAAATTTTATCGTAACGATGCTAATCAGCACCTTTGCAACAACTGCAATCACAATGCAAATGGGTTCACTGCCCATCTATGTGACACAGCTAGGGGGCTCGAAAGCATTGTCAGGATTTATTGTTGGTATCTTAGGGCTGTCCGCATTGGTTACTCGTTTTCCTGTGGGTGTGTGGCTTGATAAATACGGACGAAAACGGCTTTTATTGGTCGGAATCTTTCTTCTGTTACTTGATTTTGGTTTATTAACACTTTACAAAACACTTCTCATACTTTTTCTTTTAAGAATGGTCCAAGGGATTGCTAATAGCATCCAAAGTACAACAACTAGTACGATTGCAGCAGATTGTATTCCTAGTGAACATTTAGCTGAAGGTCTAGGTTACTATAGCATTGCACAGGCTTTACCTAGTGCAATTGGTCCTCTAATTGGGTTGACCATAGCTGAGAAACTAGGCTTTCAACGCTTGTTTCAATTTGCATTTGTTCTTGTGTTGATTGCTTTTTTCCTTAGTTTCTTGGTACAGGATCAGTACGTAGCTGAACAAAAAAAAACTCAGACGAATATTCCCAATCAAGAGGGTGACGAAACGCTACAAGCCATTTTTAAACGCAAAAGCATTCTCATTCCTAGTGCAATTTTATTCTTTATTTGCTTTGCAAATTCTGGTGTTGTTTCTTTTTTGGCCCAATATGCTGCTGAGAAACACATTGGTGGAGCAGGGTATTATTTTACAGTGATGTCATTGGTTATGGTTTGTGTACGTTTTGTTTTGCCAAATATTTTTGTTTATATGAAATCGTTTGTATTGGTAGTAGCCAGTATTTTTTTAGTTGGTCTTGCCTTTTTTTTGATTGCTTGGACAACAAATTTTTGGGGCTTAATCGTTGCAGCTGTTCTTTATGGAGTGGGGTATGCAAGTTTACTGCCGATCATGAATACCATTGTTTTAGAAAATGCTGCATCGTCTGAAAGAGGAAAGGCAACAGCTATTTTTTCTGCCTCACTAGATGTTGCTTACGGTGGTGGCGTTCTTTTATGGGGTGTCGTTGCTTCGTTAACAAACTTTACAACAATGTATTTATTATGTGCAATATTTGTGATTATTAGTCTGATATTAGTAGTTATCTACAAAAAAGCATTGTCAATGTAAGAAAATATGACATAAACAACAAAAATAACTTGCATCTTTTTGGATAACTCGCTAAAATAAAAAAAAGTGAGGTGTAATGAATGGATGCAATTGATCAAAATATATTAAATATTCTTCAAAAAAATGCACGTGAGACTGTGAAACAAATGGCAGAAGAATGTTTCATTTCTTCCCCTTCCGTTTCCGTTCGGTTACAAAATTTGGAAAATCGTGGATTTATCGATTCTTACCAAGCAATGTTAAATTATCAAAAAATTGGATTTTCTATAAAGGCGTATATCCATTGTGCGGTAAATGCAAAGGATAAACAAAACTTTTACACCTTTATCGAAGATGTGCCAAATGTGACCGAATGTGATTGCATAACTGGCGAGTATTCGATGATGTTAAGAGTATTTTTTCCCAATACAGTGGAATTAGATGAGTTCATAAATCAATTACAAAAATTTGGAGATACCAAAACGAATATCGTCTTTTCAACACATGTCGGTCCTCGAGGGTTACAACTTTCGGAAGAAAATGTGAGTTTAAATAAAAAGCACCATAAAGAATGATCGAAATTTCGAAAAAAAGCGTCCATAGCGGAGGCTTTTTTTGTTTTAAGCAACTAAGTTAATCAATAATTGAAAGCGAATACATGCAAAACATTTGTTAAATGTGCTTTTTTCACCCATACTAAAAAGTGTAAGAATTAGTAAAATTTAAAGAAGAGGTGAAACATTTTGATTGAATTCCAACACGTTACAAAAGTGTACAAGGGTGGAAAAATGGCTGTAGAAGATGTGAATTTATCTTTCAATAAAGGTGAATTTATTTGTTTCATCGGGACAAGTGGAAGTGGCAAGACAACGTGCATGCGTATGATAAACCGGATGAATGAGCCGACAAAAGGGAAAATTATTATTGATGGACAGGATATTCAGTCGCTTAATCCTGTAGAACTAAGAAGGAAAATTGGCTATGTCATTCAAAATATTGGCTTAATGCCTCATATGACCATTCGAGAAAATATTACATTGGTGCAAAAATTGTTAAAAGTCAGCGAGAAAGAACGGAATCAAACTGCTGAAAAAATGATTGACTTAGTGGAACTTCCCAGAGAAATGTTGGATCGGTATCCCAGTGAGTTGTCGGGTGGGCAGCAACAACGTATAGGCGTTGTTCGAGCTTTGGCTGCGGATCAGGACATTATTTTGATGGATGAACCGTTTGGCGCATTAGATCCAATCACTAGAGATGCCTTACAAGACTTAGTGAAGGATCTACAAGAACGTCTTGGCAAAACAATTGTTTTTGTGACCCATGACATGGATGAAGCGCTCAAGCTTGCGAATCGTATCGTTATCATGAGCGAGGGAAAAGTGATTCAATTTGGAACACCGGATGAAATATTACGAAACCCGGCAAATGAATTTGTCGAAGAATTACTCGGTGAGGATCGGTTACTACAGGCGAAACCAGACGCAACCACTGTGGGTGAAGTTTCCTTAGCACAAGCAATCACGATTACGCGCGAACATTCCTTGCAAGAAGCCATTCGTTTGATGCGCCAAAAGCGTGTGGATACCTTATTGGTTGTTGATGAAGAGAACCATCTCGAAGGATATATCGATGTAGAAGTCATTGACAGAGAACGTGGTACTGGCAAACTGGTTGGTGAAGTAATGAATAAAAATGTCTTTTTCGTCAAACAATCCGCCTTGTTACGTGATTCTTTAAGAAGAATTCTGACACGAGGGATTAAATATGTTCCCGTTGTTGATGACCAGAAGAGATTAACAGGAATACTAACTAGGGCTTCACTTGTTGATATTGTTTATGATGTTATTTGGGGCGAAGAGGACACCATTAGCGGAGCAGTCGAGTCAGCAAAAGAGGAGGTCTAGTGATGGAAAACTTTTTTGCCGAGTACGGGAACGATATCGTTCAAAAGAGTCTACAACATCTCTATATTTCTGCTGTGGCTTTGGTTTTGGGTGTACTTGTGGCCGTTCCGTTGGGAGTATTGCTGACAAGATTTAAACGAGTAGCTACTATTGTTATCAGCGTGACGAGTGCCTTGCAGACCGTTCCTTCATTGGCTTTATTAGCACTGATGATTCCTATTTTTGGTGTAGGAAAAATACCAGCAATTATTGCGTTGTTTATTTATTCACTACTTCCAATTTTAAGAAATACGTATATTGGAATGAAAAATGTGAGTCATGATTATGTGGATGTTGCCAAAGGAATGGGGATGACGAATTTACAATCCATTTTTTCTGTTGAATTACCTTTGGCCATGCCAACAATCATGGCAGGGATTCGTTTAGCCGCGGTCTATGTTATTGCTTGGGCCACATTGGCATCTTATATTGGTGCTGGCGGTTTGGGGGATTTAATTTTTAGTGGATTGAATAATTACCAACCAGCACTTATTTTTGCAGGTACGATACCCGTGACTATTTTAGCGCTTTTAGCAGATTATTTACTTGGCTTGTTAGAAAAAATTCTGACACCCAGTGCAATAAGGGGGGAAGAAGAATGAAAAAAAGATACTTCCTATCATTTATTTTTCTAAGTTTATTTGTTCTTTTAACCGGTTGTTCATTACCAGGTCTTTCAAGCAGTGATTCTGATGATACGATTACGATTACTGGGGGCATAACCTCCGAATCTCAGATTTTGGCGAGTTTAGTTGCAGGGATGATTGAACACTATACGGATAATAAAGTGACTATTATTAATAATTTGGCGACGACAACCATCAATCATCAAGCGATGATGAATGGCGATGCTCAAATTTCAGCAGCTAGGTATACTGGGACGGATTTAACGACAACGTTAGGTTTGGCTCCTGTAAAGGATCCTACTGAGGCGTATAACATAGTTAGTCGAGAATTTGAAAAAAAATACAACCAAACTTGGTTGAAACCCTATGGCTTTGATAATACGTATGTTTACTTGGTGACGAAAGCAACCGCCGAAAAATATCATCTTTCAAAGATTAGTGATTTAAAAAAGGTCGCTGGTCAATTATCTGCAGGAGTAGATCCAGCATGGATTACACGGGAAGGTGATGGCTATGATGGCTTCAAAAAAGCATATGGGTTTGAATTTAAAACGATTCTTCCTATGCAAATTGGGTTGGTTTATGATGCAGTTGCAGCTGGAAAAATGGATATTGTTTTAGGATACTCCACAGATGGACGGATTGGCAGTTACGATCTCGTGATGTTAGAGGATGATAAAAAATTCTTTCCACCTTATGATGCTGTACCAATCATCGATAATAAGTTATTGAAAAAACAACCAAAACTTCAAGAAGTTATCGACAAATTAGCCGATAAAATTTCAACGGATGAAATGCAAAAATTAAATTTTGAAGCGGACAATAACTTGATTGAACCAAGCGTTGTTGCAAAACAATTTCTAGAAAAAAATAATTACTTTAAAGGAGAGTGATGAGATGGATTTGCAAAGTATGAATGTCGTGGAGCAATTTGTTTACTATTTTCGAGAAAATGGCGCCTATGTATTTAGTCAATTTGTCCGTCACTTTCTAATCTCCATTTATGGTGTTTTATTCGCAGCAATTCTGGCAATACCAATTGGGATTTTTATCTCAAAAAAACGAGGACTTGCAGATTGGGTCATTCGTTTAGCAAATATCATTCAAACGGTTCCTTCTTTAGCAATGGTCTCTATTTTAATGATTGGGCTTGGCTTAGGAGTCAATGTGGTTATTGTAACGGTCACGTTGTATTCTCTTTTGCCCATCATTAAAAACACCTATACAGGGATGATTCAAGTAGACCGTGATATGATTGATGTTGGAAAAGGAATGGGTATGACCTCTGCTCAGCGATTGTACATGATTGAGTTGCCTCTTTCTGTTTCGGTTATTATGGCAGGTATCCGGAATGCACTGGTTGTGGCGATTGGTATCACCGCGATTGGGGCATTTGTCGGTGCCGGTGGGTTAGGTGATATTATTATTCGTGGAACCAATGCTACTGATGGAACGGCCATCATTTTGGCAGGAGCATTGCCAACCGCATTGATGGCTATTTTAACGGATTGGGTTCTAGGAATCATCGAGCGAAAATTAGATCCAACCACCAAAACGTCTGTTAAATAAAAAAACGAATCATTCGGTAGCAGCTTGTACAAAGCAAACCTACCGAATGATTCGTTTTAATTTTTTGGGGCAAGAAGTGCAAGGACATCATTGGGAATATCCTTTTGATTGATTTTGTTTGGTCCCTCAATGACTCTTTTTTTGCTGATTTTGGCAACTATATAGCTTTTTGGTTCAATCGGTGTCACGCTTTCCCCAGATAATTCATAGTGCATGGTTTGAAACGTGCCATCTTCCAGAACAAAATTGAACTGATATTGATAAGTGTATGAATCGGGAATGATTTTTCCGCTCATATCCGTCGTTTTCGTCCGCTGAGGCACATCTTTTGGTACAATAGCATAAGCAGTATACCCTCTATAAGTATCGGTATAATAACTATAGAGAGGGCTTTTATAAGCTATCCATCCAATGAGTAATAACGTAAGCAGAAGTAAAACTATTTTTTTCATTCTTTTACTCACTTTCTTTTAGATAAGCTTACTATAAAAGACTCCACGATTTTTTTCCATTGGTTCAGCTAACAATATTGTCATAAATACTAAAAGGAGATGAGTGTGTTGCGCTTATGGCATCAAGAACTAATTAAAAAGCTGCCCCGACAACAATTACTTGGTCAGCATCGCGAATGCTGTGCCTTGAGAGGAAAAGGGTGGGGAAAGCCACATGCAACAGTTAATTATGTTTTTCGTTACCCACCAGAATATTTATTTTTCTATCATCAATTGGTAATGAACGAGATGACCTGTAGAGGCTACAAGGTTAGTAACGAATGGTTAAATCCTTTGTATAGAGGAAAAAATAGTCCGCCATTACCCATCTTTCACCCTTACAAAGTACACACACCCATTTATCCAGAACATAATGCCTCTTATTTGTTAGAATGCAAAGAAAACTTAGCTTTAAAGAAAATTTTTCTATAAAAAAATCCCAACTATAGGGGGACAATAGTGGGATAAAGAGAATGCTATTTAACTGAGATAAGTGTACTACAGACGTTTCAATTTCTTGTAAATAGAATGTAAAGTTTGGGTTTCTATTTTGCAATAAAACAGCGGAACTGTGATACGTGTTGAATCAGGGTTCGTTGGTTGTTCGCGTACTCAACCTTTAGTAATGATTCTCCTAGGGCCGTCACTCCTTCGATTTTGTTTCCGTATCGATCACATAGATAGCTACTAGCGCGCATCGTATCTAGCAAATGTTGCACACTAATTTCAATTTCTTTTGCTTCATTCATTTTTATAGCCTCCTATAATAAAATTATGTAAACTAACTAATGCTTTTTGAACAAATGGCCATTGGTTCGGGAAAAACGTACCTTACAAGTTTCTCTAATGCTTTTTTGTTTTCGTGTTTGCATTGGTTGTCTCATTCCTTTCACTGAAACTATACCACGAAATGCAAAAATTGACTTTTTTAGGAGATTTTCTTGCAAAAGCTAGTTTATTTAGAAATTAAATGATAAAATGATGAAAATTATGCGAAAAAAAAGTAAGAAGGAGAGACTATGGCACAATTACTATACAAGAGCACACGCAATGATAAGAATGTTGTAACAGCTTCTCAAGCGATACTACAAGGACTGGCCGATGATGGGGGCCTGTATGTTCCTATCGAGCAACCAACTATTTCACTTGATTTTTCAGAACTGCAACATTTCACCTATCAAGAAGTTGCCTATAAAATTTTAGCAGCTTATTATACGGATTTTACGGAGCAGGAACTAAAAACATGTATTGCAAATGCGTATAATGAAAAATTTGAATCAGCAGAAATTGTTCCATTAAAAGAGGTAGGGGAAGATCATTACCTTGAATTATTTCATGGCCCAACCATTGCTTTTAAGGACTTGGCCTTGTCAATTTTGCCTCATTTGATGACGACTGCAGCGAAAAAAAATAAGGTTGCAAACGAATTGGTGATTCTCACAGCAACTTCAGGGGACACTGGGAAAGCTGCTATGGCAGGTTTTGCAGATGTTCCCGGTACTAGCATCATTGTTTTTTATCCCAAAGACGGTGTAAGCAAAATTCAAGAAAGACAGATGCGAACACAACGCGGTGAGAATACTTATGTCGTAGCTGTGGATGGAAACTTCGACGATGCTCAAACAAAGGTCAAAGAATTGTTCAATGATCAAGCGCTCCGCCAAGAATTAGCGAACCAAAACAAGCAATTTTCTTCTGCTAATTCAATTAATATTGGACGGTTGATTCCTCAAGTAGTTTATTACGTCTACACCTACGCACAACTAGTAAAAAAAGCAGCTATCAAAGAAGGAGAAAAAATTAATATAGCCGTACCAACCGGTAATTTCGGTAATATTTTAGCCGCCCACTATGCAAAACTATTAGGTGTGCCCATCAATCAGTTGATTTGTGCATCAAATACCAATAATGTATTGACAGATTTCTTTGCAACAGGTGTGTATGATCGTAATCGCCCATTTTTCGTTACGTCCTCGCCTTCAATGGACATATTAATCTCAAGCAATTTGGAGCGACTAATCTTCGAAGCTAGTGGAAAACAAGTTGAGGTGACCAAGCAGTTAATGAATGAATTGGCTACCAAGGGGACCTACCAAGTTTATCCCGATATGAAAGAACAGTTCGCTGATTTTTACGCAGGTTTTGCGACCTTGGAGCAGACCAATATGGCTATTCATCAAGAGTTTGATCGCTATCGATATGTTCTTGATCCACATACCGCTGTGGCTAAAGCAGTTGCAGATCGCTATAAAAAAGAAACGAAGGATCAACAAACAAAGATGGTGATTGTCTCAACTGCAAGTCCCTATAAATTTCCAGAGGTTGTTGTTCATGCGCTAGATGACTCAATTACGGCAAAAAACGAATTTGATTGGATTACGCAGCTATATGAGCAAACGTCCTTGCCAATCCCAACGGCAGTCAGTGAATTGTACCAATTACCTATTAGACATACGCGTGAAATTGCTGTCGGTCATATGCGTAATTGTGTGAAAGAAATTTTAAGTATAGAGTAACAAATTTCTTTATAAAAAATAAAACTATCCGAATCGCATCGCGAGTAGAATGGACGAATGAAAATTCAATCGTCCATTGCTGAAATCCAGCAGTCCTCGCGATGCGATTCGGATAGTTTTGTAATAAAAAATTGATTAAGTGACGGTACGTACTGACAAAACGAGCAACCATCAGCTGCCAATGAAAAGTGGTCAAGCTTACTCATAATCGCTACGATAAAATTTTAATACGAGAATCGTTTGACTAATTGCTAAATAGAAAAATAGGAGGGATACGAGAATAATAGCTTTTTCATGGAAAAAACGATAGGAAAAGGCAGAGCAAATCGCACCAATAATAAAAGCCAAAACGACAAGTAAATAATGAATAAAGCCATCAAAAGCCGCTTGTTCCTTAGTTACTAGGTAATCATGAAGGCTTGAAGCAAGGCCCTTCATATTTCCGGTAGTAAAAAGACTTGTATAGACACGTCCGTTAATTTTATCAAATGAAATCCATTGCGCTGATGTGACGAAGGCAATAGCCATGGTTACGAAAGTTGTCTGAGAATTGACACTCTTAAAACTAATTAACAAAAAAAGAACTGCTTCAACGTATAGAATGATCAAGCGCCAAAACGTCCATCCCTTTTGGCGGAAATAGCGAATCATAAACTTGCCAGTAACCACGCCAATAAAGAAGAAGAGAACGGATAATAATTTTTTCCCCATACCTTCCCATTCCCCGTTGACACCTTGCGTGATTGCTAAAATTAAGTTCCCTGTTTGAGCTGAAGCGAATGCGCCATAATGAGTGTAGGTGTATAAATCAACGGCACCACCGATAAATGTTAACAAAAGCCCAACGGACCGAAACTCATGGAAATTCTTTCTCATTCTGTCACCTTCAAATTAAATATGTTTTTCTATTACCGTCTGAAAAAGCTAATGCCTTCCTCAATTCCCATCAAGATAATAACCGCACCTGCAATTTGGGCTACAAGCAGAACCGTTTTAAACGGATTAAAAATCAGCAATATACCAGCCAAGAGAATCAGCAAATAAAACAATTTTCTTGGAAGCGAAGGTTTGTTAACAATACGACGGTCTGGTTTTTGAATCAGTTTGATTAAACCATAGATGATGAAGAGAATGCCGAAGAAAATCGGAATAATGGATACAATGGGCTTCGCCAGTACCACTATAGCTAATGATGCGAGTAAAAATAATACCCCACTTACGATACCAAAATGACTAAATTCTGGTAAATCCCTGTTACGAAAAGCAACAAATAAATTTAAAATTCCTAGAAAAGCTGTGTAGCCGGCAATGATGTAGACGACTCCATGAAAAATTTCATTTGGTTTAAAAAGCATCAATCCCCCAATGACTAACAAAAAGATCATACGAAGCCAAGAATATTTTTGCATTTTTTCAATAAATAATGACATATAAATCCCTCCATTGTTTTTTTATTCTAACGTATTTTTTCATAGAATGAAAAGAATAGCAAGAATTCACTTCGTATTTTTTTGCAATTACTCACAAAATGATGACGTATGTTAAAATAAGAACAGGATTTTAAACCAAGCAAGGAGGAGAATTATGTCGTTACAATTTCTTTTGGGCACGGGCAGTGTTGATCATCAAAGGGAATACATTACTTTTGCAAGAGAATGGCTCGCGCAAGGACCTGACTACCAAGTCTTTTTTTTGGTACCAAACTACAATAAGTTTGAACGAGAAATGACGTTATTACACGAATTAAAAGAAGACAAATCAAGTCAAAGTTTTTCCAGTATTCGAGCTCAGGTTTTCAGTTTTCAGCGACTAGCTTGGTATTATTTGCAAAAAAATGAAATGTATCAGACGAGCAACAGAGTGACTGAAGCTGGCGCCAATATGATCATGCAAAAAGTGTTAATTGACCATGAAGCAGAGTTACAGTTGTTTCGCGGTGAAAAAGAAAAATTTGGCTTTGTGCAACAACTTGTCGCGCTCTATCTTGAATTCCAACAAGGTGGGGTATCACTCGATAAATTCGCAGAACTCGTTCAAAGAGACGAAAAAGAGGATAGTGTTCTTGAAATGGACGAAAAAATGGAGGAATTGTATCGTTTATTTTCTTGGTATGAGCAGGCATTACTTCACCAAGAGGTATCCATTGCACAACCTTTGCTTGACCTTACGAGTTCTTTGGCTACGTTGAAAGAACAACAAACAGTGCCATTGTCAAAAACACTATATCTGGTAACTGGATTTTCAACATTTAAACCGGATGAACGAGAACTATTGTGCCTATTAATGAAGCTGGGACAAGTAAAAATCGATTTACTAATGGAGAATCCAAAAGACAATGAGTCACCCTTGGATTTATTTTACGATGCACAACGAACCTATCAATTTTTTCTTACTTATGCAAAAGATCAAGCGATTTCGATTTACTTTGATCACAAAATAGCAACTTCTCCAGAAAAGCTAACAAGTCGGTCTACTGTTGAGCAATTTTTTCGTGAAACGCAAAATGGTAAACCATTTAATGGTCAAGCAAAAGTGGATGATTATCTAAAAATTTGGCAAACAGATTCTATTCAAGAAGAGATTCAACAGACGGCTTTAGAAATTCGGCGTTTAGTCGCAGGGGAGACGGCGCTTGGAAACGCAATCACCTATAAAGATATTCAAATTTTTTTGGCGGAAGAAGAAAAGTACAATCCTTTTTTACCGACTATTTTTTCTGAGTATGGGGTTCCATTCTATTTAAATGAAAAACGCAAAATGGTTCAACATCCTCTTGTTCAGTTTTTAGAAATATTGATCGATTTAGACCGTTACTATTACCGTTTAACCGACATCATTCGGTTATTTCGAACAGAATTGTATATTCCTCATTATTTAAGAGAAGCGTATTCTGACTACGATACCCAACAAACGGTGTTTCAACAATTAATTGATATCACAGAAAATATCGCATTAGCGCAAAATTTTCATGGAAAAAGATGGATTGCGGCGAAGGATTGGCAAGTGTATGCCTTCGATGCTGAACAGGAAACTCCTGTTGAGACCATTCGTTTATCCAAAATGACCAATCAATTAAGAAATGCTTTTAGAAAAGAGATTCATACCTTTTTAATAAAAATCAAGCAATCTGAGAACTATGTTGAGGCAACAAAAACTCTCTATACGTTTTTACAAAAAATTGGTGTGGATAAGCAAATACTTGCTTGGCGAAATCAAGCCATTCTCATGGGAGAGCTAGATCAGGCAAAAAACCATGAACAGACATGGACAACCTTGATGGCGACACTTGATGAATTTGTCCAACTTTTTGGGGAGGCGCCATTTGACTGGTCCCTTTATACAAATCTACTCATACAAAGTTTGACAAATGTGACGTTTGGAAAAATTCCCACTTCGATTGACCAAGTTCAGGTGAATCGGACAGACTTGGCTCGTCCAGGTCAGGCGAAAGTGGTCTTTGTTTTGGGTGCAACGGAAACGGCACTGCCAAGAAAGCACGAAAACCAAACATTGTTGGATTCCAGTGAGCGCGAATGGTTAAATGCGCAATTTGCCAACGAACGCTTACTTGATCCAGTCAAGGAAAATCTTCGCAAAGAGCCGCATATTGGGTATAGTTTGTTATTGTCAGGTTTAAAGCGAACCTACATTAGTTACCCTGGGAGTTCTGAGACAGAACAATCTGTAAAACCTTCCCCTTATGTGACACGGTTTATTGATCGTCAATTGGTGTCATTAACAAAAAAACAACCCTTAAGAAAAAGCAGTCTACCAAGCGAAGTCGTAGGAACGTATCGTGGGGTTATTCGGCAAATTAGTCAAATAGAACGGCAATGCAAGCAAGAAAAAGAACCACTGCCCATCGTATGGAGACAATTAAAAAAGAAAATTTTCGGCTCTCCATTGCATGATTTGGCAGAAAAAGTTTTTTCTAGTAGTGATTATCAAAATATACCTACATCCCTTTCAATTGAGCAAGCTACAAAATTATATGGAAGTTCACTTTATAGCTCTGTATCAAGATTGGAAACTTTTTATCAATGCGAATATCGTTACTTTGTACAATATGGGCTTCGGTTAAAGGAAAGAGAAATCTATGGACTAACACCAGCCATCACAGGGGAATTCTTTCACGATGCGCTTGATCGATTCTTAAGCATAATTATTCGTGAAAAGCTTTCGCTAAGCCAATTGACAGAAGAGGCGAGACAAGCCTTTGTGGAAGAGGTTTTAAAAAGTATTTTTGGGGATGCACGCTACCAAATCTTGGCTAGTTCATCACGAATGATGTTTCTTTATCACCAACTTTCTCAGACAATTCAACGTGTTTCTTGGGCAATCCAAGAACAAGCAAAACGGACGCAGTTTACTCCGGCGCAAACAGAAGTTTTATTTGGCCAAATTGCAGCCAAAAAAGGGATTAGTGGATTGGACCTTCCTTTGAGTAATGGCGGACAACTGCATGTTCGTGGGAAAATTGACCGAATTGATCATGTGCAGGTTAACAAACAGTCGTACATAGGTGTGGTAGATTACAAATCGAGTAAACACGATTTTTCAATTACGGATGCCTATTATGGCTTAGCGATGCAACTCTTAACCTATTTAGATGTGGCACTAATGGATGCGGCAGAGTTAATTGGAGAAAAAACGGCCAAACCTGCAGGCGCATTTTATTTGCAAGTTCAAGATCCAATTCTTAAGGAGGAAGAGAATCTTGAACAACAACGGTTAAAAGAATACAAGTATACTGGTATTTTTATGAATGATGCGTCACTTTACAAGGCTTATGATCAAACTTTGGAAAAAAGTGAGTCTTCCGATGTTTTCCCTGTTCGAATGGACAAAGATGAACACTATCAAATGCTCTCTCAGCGAAAGGAAAAGTTCTATACTGAAGAAGAGTTGACCATTTTGCTGCAGCACAATCGCCAAAAAATGAAAAATAGTGCGGAAAAACTATTACATGGTTCAATTTCATTGAATCCTACTTTAAAAGTTAGTAAACAAGAACGTGCCTGTCAACATTGTCCATTTCGTTCAATTTGTTCATTTGATGCGATGTTGCCTGAAAATAATTACCACAAAATTGAAAGTTTATCAAAATCAACCGCTATTCAAAAAATGGAGGAGAGTCAAAGTGAGCATTCCTAAAAAGCCAAGAGATGTCATGTATACCGATGAGCAGTGGCAAGCAATTTTCGAATCTGGTCATCATGTATTGGTTTCTGCTTCAGCCGGTTCTGGTAAAACCAGAATTCTGGTGCAACGCGTCATTGAAAAATTGAAGGCTGGACTGAATATTGATGAGTTGTTAGTAGTAACGTTTACGGAAGCCGCAGCGAGAGAAATGAAACAGCGGATTGAAACGGAATTAAAGAAGACTATCCAAGAATCTACTCAATCTGAGTTGATTATTCAGCATTTTCGCAAACAACTAACCCTTTTACCCATGGCGCAGATATCCACGCTCCATTCGTTTTGTTTAAAAGTAGTTCGGCGCTATTACTATTTGGTTCAGCTGGATCCGGGCTTCCGTTTGCTAACAGATGAAACAGAAGTGCTTCTTTTACAAGAGGACGTATGGAATGAATTGCTTGAAGAAGAATACGAAGAAGGTTCATCTGCTTTTTTCCAACTTCTACAAAATTTTTCCAGTGATCGTTCGGATGAACCGGTTACTGAAATGCTCATGCGTGTGTTCCAGTTTTCCAGAGCCAATCCACAGCCTATTTCCTGGATAAGAAGTCTAAGCCAAGCGTATGACGATGCCAGTCCATTGGAGAAACTACCCATTTATCAGCAGATTATGAAGCCTGCTTTGTTAGAAAAAGTAACAACCATTGTGGCTCGTCTACAACTAGCCAAACAACAAAGTGAACACGAACCGCTATTGGAAAAAGCGTACCAAATTGTTTCCTCAGAATATGAACAAATGAACTTTCTAAAGCTGGCAATCGCTGAAGATCGTCTTACAGATGTATATCAACAAATCGTGACGCCCGTCTTTGCGAGTAGATATCCTAGTTATCGCAAAGAGGAGGTAAAATTTCTATCTGAGCCGATTAAAAGAATACGTGATGAAGTGAAGTCCCAATTTGAAACTCTGAAAGATTTTTTTCCATATTCACCGCAAAAAATGGCTGATTTGATGCAGCAATCAAGACCAATTGTTGCAGAAATTGCTCGTTTAACTGAATTATTTTCGTATCGATTCCAAAAACGAAAATTGGATAAGAGTTTGCTTGATTTTAATGATTTGGAACACTGGACGTTAGCTATTTTAAATAATCAACAAACGGAAATATCTCCACAAGTCTTTTATCGCCAACGCTTCTCTGAAATCTTAGTTGATGAGTATCAAGATATTAACCGCCTGCAACAAGCTATTTTAGAAAAAGTGTCGGTCGAATTACCAGGTAACCTTTTTATGGTAGGGGATGTGAAACAATCCATATATGCTTTTCGTTTGGCTGATCCCACACTTTTTATTGAAAAGTATGATCAGTATAAACAACATCAAGAAGGGGAGAAGATTGATTTAAGGGAAAATTTCCGATCGCGGGCGGAAGTTCTGTCATTTACTAATTTCATTTTTGAACAGTTAATGGATCGTAAAGTCGGTCAAATTGATTATCAAGACGAAGCCAAATTAGTGGCAGGAGCGACGTATTACAAAAATCAGGATGAGTATTTTGTACCCGAAATTTTGTTGTACGAGAAAGAAAGCACAGAAGAGGCAACCGATTCACTTGATACGAAAGCGGATGGCGAAATACATCTTGTGGCTCAGGAAATACGTAAAATTATTGCAAGGAAACAAACGATTTTGGATCGTCACTCAATGCAAATGCGACCGGTCCAATATTCAGATATTGTGTTGTTAACACCCACAAGAGGCAATCATCTAAAAATAATCGATTTATTTAAAGAGTATGACCTACCTGTGGAGTTAAATGATGCTCAAAATTATTTTCAAACAACCGAAATTCAAGTCATGTTAAGTTTATTGCAAATTATTGACAATCCGTTGCAAGATATTCCTTTTGTAAGTGTCTTACGCTCACCAATCGTTGGTTTAACAGAGGACCAATTGGTTACAATCCGTTTAGCTAAGCGAGATGTTCCTTTTTACCAAGCGTTTACCACATTTCTGTCTAGCATTGAGGAGACCGATTCGAATGAATTGACGAAAAAATTAGCTTATTTTTCTAATCAGTTGCAACGCTGGCGAAAAATTGCACGCAAGGTACCAGTCTCAGATTTGTTATGGATGATTTATGACGAGACGGCGTATCCAGATTTTATGGTAGGATTGCCTTCTGGAAAACAACGTTATGCGAACTTAATGGCATTAGTATCAAGAGCGGAAGACTATGAACAGACTAGTTTTAGAGGATTGTATCAGTTTATTCGTTTTGTTGAAAAAATGCGCGAAAAAGACAAAGATTTAGCTGAGCCAGTTGCAGAAATGACAGGTGATGCAGTGAGGGTTATGACCATTCACGCTAGTAAAGGTTTGGAATTTCCAATTGTCTTTTTAATGGATACAACCAAAGAATTTAACATGCAGGATTTTCGAAATAATTATTTATTAGATGAATCCCAAGGAATCGGGATTAATTATCTTTCTTCTGAACGGGTCAAATATGCGACACTTCCTTATTTGGCCTTAAAGCAAATCAAACTGAGAAAGATTCTATCTGAAGAAATGCGAAAACTCTACGTTGCATTGACACGAGCGGAACAAAAATTGTATTTGGTAGGGTCATACAAGAATAAAAGTGAGGCAGATAAAAAGTGGTTAACCGTTCAACATCAACAGGAACAATTTTTGGACGAAGCGAGTCGCTTGCTGACAAAAACATCCATGATGGACTGGATTGGCAAAACATTGGTTCGTCATCCTCTTATGCAGCAATATTTTGAACAACCAGAGACAATTAGCACAACGATTTCTCACCCAGCCAAATTTAGCATTCATTGGCATACAGCTCAGGAAATTTTGAATAGTCGCAGCGATTGGTTGGATCAACTGCAAACGACCCAGCCAGAATTGGTAACTGCAAAAGAGTTTGAAGCCATTCCGTCCGTTTTACAAAAACGTTTGGAGTTTGTCTATCCCCATCAAAAAGCAACCACCACTGCTAGCTATCAATCTGTGTCAGAAATAAAGCGTCTTTATCAAGATCCAGATGATAGTGAAGAAAGTCGTTTTGATTGGTTTGCAGCCCAAGAAGATAAAAAAGGATACCGATTCGTCAATCAATCATTGGTTGTTCCTGAATTTATGAAGACCAAACAGCTTGAGCCAACATTCATTGGGCAAGCAACACATCTGATTTTACAACATTTGCCGTTAGAAAAAACCCTAAGCAAGGAACAATTTCTGACTTGGTTGGCGGACTTTTCTACTATACAAGGCTTTTCAGAAGAATTGATTCACGCAATTGATGTCGAATCATTATATTGGTTTTATGAATCAGACTTGCGTTATCTAATGACCCAAAATTTTGAACACGTGCATCGTGAGCAACCTTTTTCAATGCTTCGCCAAGCAAGTTCGATTTATACGAATTTTGGTGATGACGAAGCGGAAGTATTGGTCCATGGAATTATTGATGGATACATTGAATATGAGGATGAAATTCTTTTGTATGATTTCAAAACAGATCATGTGTCTAAGCATAAATCAGAGAAAGAAATAATTGACGGCTATCGTGGACAATTGCTTTTATATAAAGAAGCATTGCAAGAAGCCTTGAAAAAACCAGTTAAAACAGTCTATCTTGTCTTTCTTTCTCAAAAAAAACTAGTGCTTCTCTAAAAGATCAGTTGAACGCAAGCACAACTGCTAACATTTGGTAAGAAATATGGTAAAATACCTTCAAAGAGGTGATTAAAATGATAGAAGCTGAAAAATGTGATTATACTCTTTGTCCTAAATTTGAGAAAGCTTTTTCAATTTTAGGGAAGAAATGGAATGGCCTAATCATTCAGGTTTTGCTCGAACAACAAGAGCAACGGTTTGTAGAATTATCCAAAAAAATTCCCATGCTAAGTGATCGGGTACTGTCTGAACGATTGAGAGATTTAGAAGCCGAAGAGATTATCGAAAAAATGGACAATTATTATCGATTAACAGAAAAGGGATTGGCGTTGCAAGAAAGCTTTGAATCGGTAAAAAGTTGGAGCAATGAATGGTGTCGTTCTGAAAATTAGTTGATTTTTCACCATTTCTTTAGTAGAATTTATCCATAGTGAAAATTGAAAAAATAAAAAATGGTGATGGAAAAGAGTAGTCTTTTTGTGGTTGATCAGGGAAGCTTATCACAGACTGAGAGTAAGCACAGTTCACGAAAGATGAAGTTCACTTCCGGAGTTTGCTTGATGGTTCATCAAGCCGGCAATTCTGTCGTTAAGTAATGAAGTGCGTGAGTGATTCACGAATTAGGATGGTAACGCGAGCCCTCGTTCCTTTACGGAATGAGTGGCTTTTTTTATTTGGAAAAAGGGAGGAACGAATCGATGTCTTTACAAGATAAATTGGAAAAATTAAAAGAAGAAACACTCGAAAAAATTGATTCAGTGAAGAGCTTGGTTGATTTGAATCAAATTCGGGTCGAAACATTAGGAAAAAAGGGACCTATTACAGAAGTTTTAAGAGGCATGAAAGACTTATCCGCTGAAGAACGACCAAAAGTGGGCAGCTTTGCCAATGAAATCCGCGATATCTTGACTTTACAGATTGAAGAACGTAAATCGCAGTTAGAACAAATTGCTTTAAACAAAGCGTTAGCTGAGGAAACAATTGATGTGACACTACCAGGAAAACAAATTTCAAAGGGGTCGCGTCATGTTTTAACACAGATTATGGAAGAGATTGAAGATATTTTTGTAGGAATGGGTTACCAAGTGATTGAGGGAAATGAAGTTGAGCAAGATCATTACAATTTTGAACGAATGAATTTACCTAAGGATCATCCTGCTCGTGATATGCAAGATACGTTTTATATTTCTGAGGAGTTATTAATTCGTACTCATACCTCTCCAGTTCAAGCTCGAACGATGGAAACGCATGATTTTTCAAAAGGACCACTACGAATGGTATCACCTGGAAAAGTCTTCCGTCGGGATACAGATGATGCAACGCACAGTCATCAATTCCATCAAATTGAAGGATTGGTGGTAGATAAGAATGTAACGATGGGTGATCTAAAAGGAACATTGGAAGTTTTAATGAAAAAAATGTTTGGCGAAGACCGAAAAATTCGCCTACGTCCAAGTTATTTTCCTTTTACTGAACCATCGGTAGAAGTCGATGTTAGTTGCTTTAAATGTGGTGGGAAGGGCTGTAATGTCTGCAAACACACCGGTTGGATTGAAATACTGGGAGCAGGTATGGTTCACCCGAATGTCTTGAGAATGTCAGGAATTGATCCAGAAGTCTACAGTGGATTTGCTTTTGGCTTAGGACCAGACCGAATTGCTATGTTGCGTTATGGCGTCAACGATATTCGCAACTTTTATTTAAATGATAGTCGTTTCTTGACTCAATTCAAGGGGGAGTAAAGGTATGTTAGTTTCATATAAATGGTTAAATGAGTTCGTTGATTTGGATGGTGTGACACCCAACGAATTGGCGGATAAAATGTCGGTTACAGGCATTGAAGTTGAAGGAGTAACCGTTCCAGAGACGGGATTAAAAAATTTGGTTGTTGGAGAAGTTGTGGAATGTGTTGACCATCCTGACTCTGACCATCTACACATTTGTCAAGTAAATGTTGGCGCTGAAGAACTGTCACAAATCATTTGTGGGGCACCCAATATTAAAGCTGGTGTAAAAGTCATTGTTGCTTTGCCAGGTGCACGCATTAAAGATAATGTAAAAATTAAAAAAGGAAAAATGCGGGGACAAGTCTCAAACGGGATGATTTGTTCTTTACAAGAAATTGGATTTAATGAAAGTGTAGTTCCGAAAGAATATGCGGATGGTATTTACTATTTGCCAGCAGAGGCAATTCCGGGAGAAAGTATTTTTCCTTATTTAGACATGGATGATAGCATTATTGAATTATCAATTACTCCTAACCGGGCTGATGCCTTGAGTATGCGCGGGGTGGCTTATGAAGTTGGTGCAATTTATAACCAAACACCAACGTTTCATGATGAGGAATTAATTGAAGGAGACACGCTTGCCAGTGAAAAAATTACGGTTACTGTAGAAGAGAAAGAATTGGTTCCTGCCTACCAAATACGCATTATTGAAGATGTAAAAATTGCTCCAAGTCCAACTTGGTTACAAAAACGATTGATGAATGAAGGAATTCGTCCAATCAACAATGTCGTCGATGTCACAAATTACATTTTGTTACTCTTTGGTCAACCTTTGCATGCGTTTGATTATCATCGAATTGGTTCGAAAGAAATCGTGGTACGGCGAGCACACGAAGCAGAAGAACTTGTGACGTTAGATGGGGAAACACGTGGGCTACGTTCAGAGGAACTAGTCATCACAAATGGTGCCCAACCGATTGCTTTAGCGGGCGTGATGGGGGGATTAGACTCAGAGATTGTTTCAGACACAACCACCGTAGCATTGGAAGCAGCGATGTTTCACCCTATTTCCATTCGTCGAACAGCGAACTACTTTAATTTAAGAAGTGAATCTTCTGCCCGATTTGAAAAAGGAATCAATCAAGCAACAATCGGACAATCTTGTGATGTAGCAGCGGCAATGATCGCCAAGTTAGCAGGTGGAACGGTATTGAAAGAAGCAGTTGTTGCAACGCAAACGAATCCGAAAGATGTGAAAGTACCTATTACTTTGAGCCGCATTAATCAGTATTTGGGTACAGCCCTATCATTAGCAGGTGTGGGTGGAATATTTGATGCGTTAGGATTTGCCTATGAATTAACAGACGAAGAATTTACAGTTATCGTTCCACCACGTCGTTGGGATATTCAAATAGAAGCGGATATTATTGAAGAAGTGGCCCGAATTTACGGGTATGATCGTTTGCCATCTACTTTGCCAAGTGGGGAGACTGTGGCAGGTACGCTCACTCGCTCGCAAAGATTGACAAGAAGAATCCGTGAAGTTGTTGAAGGTACCGGTTTTTCAGAAGCAATCAGCTATGCATTGACTACTGAAAAAAAATCAACTCAATTTGTGATGAAAGAGAGTCAGTTAACAAGACTTGATTGGCCAATGACCGAAGATCGGGCAGTGTTACGAATGAATTTAATCAGTGGGTTGTTGGATGATTTAGCATATAATATTGCTAGAAAAAATCAATCATTGGCATTTTATGAAATTGGTCGCGTATTTTATCAAGATGGAGATGCTAAAAAAGACTTGCCAACTGAACAAAATCACATTGCCTTTGCGTTAACTGGAGAAGTAAAGAGCAAAGATTGGCAAACAAAGTCGACACCAGCTGATTTTTATTTATTGAAAGGTGTACTTGAAACAGTATTTGATCGCTTATCTATCCTTGATCGTATTCAATATATTGCTACGAGTGCGATTTCTGAACTACATCCGGGTAGAACCGCTGATATTTATATTGATCATGAACGAATTGGCTTCATTGGACAAGTTCATCCAGCCATAGCCAAGGAATATGATATTACTGAAACTTATGTAGCTGAACTAAATTTAGAAGCACTAACTTCAACGGCAGTCGCAGAGGTACGTTACCAACCAGTGTCGAAGTTTCCAAATGTAAATCGGGATATTGCGATGTTGGTAAAAGAAGAGGTCTCCAATCAAGAAGTCATTGATACGATTAAAGAAGTATCCGGTCGCTTCCTGATACAAGTGAAGTTATTTGATGTGTATCAAGGAGCTTCAATTGACAAAGGAATGAAATCATTGGCGTATTCGCTGACATTTAGCAATCCAGAAATGACTTTAACGGACGAGGAAATTACCAATTCGATGAATAAAATAGAAAAAAATCTAATAGAAAAACTTGGGGCGGTTATTCGTTAATTTTTTTGATGCGACTATTCCTTATCCATATTCACTGGGTTCACTGGATTTTTGCGAAAAAAAGTGAATGAGAATCAGTTTTTTTAAAGTTATTAAAAGAGACAGCTCTTCGTCGCTAGGATAGTAGCGTGAAGAACTGTCTCTTTTGTCATTGTCATTGGCTAATTAAGAAAAATATTGGATGCCCATTGCTTCTTTCACTTCAGAAAGTGTCTGTGCTGAAACCTTTCGAGCTTTTTCACTGCCTTTTTGTAAAATGGATAGAACATAGTCAGGATCTTTTGCTAATTCCTCGCGTCTGGTTCGGATTGGTTGAAAAGTCGCTTCTAAAACATCAATTAAGTAGCGTTTAATCTTTACATCTCCTAAACCGCCATGGCGATACTGGTTTTTCAATTCTTCAATATAGACCTTATCTTCCCCAAATACATCCAAATAGGTAAATACCATGTTTCCTTCCACTTTTCCAGGTTCTTCAACATGGATGTGATTTGGATCAGTGTACATACTCATAACTTTTTTCTTTAGAATATCTGCCGAGTCTGCTAAATAGATACCATTTCCCAGTGATTTGCTCATTTTGCCGTTGCCGTCAATGCCAGGTAATCGTCCCATTCCTTTTGGAGGAAGAACAGCTTTGGGTTGAACCAAGACTTCGCCATACGTGGAATTAAAGGAATGAACAATTTCTTGTGTTTGTTCAAGCATTGGCTTTTGGTCTTCGCCCACGGGGACTAAATTCGCTTTAAAGGCAGTAATATCGGCAGCTTGAGAAATAGGATAGATAAAGAAGCCTGTCGGAACGCCTTCCCCAAATTGTTTTTGTTCGATTTCAGCCTTTACGGTTGGATTTCGCTTTAACCGGTTGACACTCACTAAATTCGCGTAATACATAGTTAATTCTGCTAATTCAGGAATTTGGGATTGAATAAAAAGTGTCGACTTTTCCGGATCCAGGCCAACTGCTAAGTAGTCTAATGCCACTTGTAAAACATTTTTGGCTACTTTTTCTGGATTTTTGGCATTATCTGTTAACGCTTGGACGTCGGCAACCATGATAAAGAGTTGATTTGCTGGATCCTCTTGCATGGCAACGCGTGTTTTTAAAGAACCAACGAAATGTCCTAAATGTAATTGACCTGTCGGACGATCTCCCGTAAGTATTGTATTCAAATTCTTCACCTTTTCTTTCAAACTTTTCTTTCAATCTTCTCTTTCATAGTACCTTTTTTTTTCATTAATGACAACAAAGCTTTGACGATTGTCGGAAAGATATTTCAACTGGATTCGATGAATACGTTTTTCATTTCTTTCAATAATGGGTATAATGGAGAAGATTATACTGTATAGAATTTAATGACTAGAGGGATAAGAGATGTGTAACGAACAACCAATTGGTTTTATTGATTCCGGTGTTGGAGGGTTGACGGTTGTAAAAGAGGCGTTAAAACAACTTCCAAATGAAAATATTCTTTATCTTGGAGACACAGCACGCTGCCCATACGGACCAAGGCCAGCACAGCAGGTCATCCAATTCACTTGGGAAATGACTCAATTTTTGCAAAAAAAAAATATTAAAATGCTTGTGATTGCTTGCAATACGGCAACCGCAGTAGCATTAGAAAAAATCAAAACTACCCTTGATATACCAGTTGTTGGTGTCATTTTGCCAGGTTCAAGAGCTGCTATCAAAGCAACTAAAACCAAGCAAATTGGTGTCATTGGAACAGAAGGGACGATTAAAAGTGCCAGCTATAAACGCGTCATTGTTCAAAAGATGCCTAATGCGAAGATAACTAGTTTGGCCTGCCCAAAGTTTGTACCCATTGTCGAAAGCAATCAGTTTCAAACATCCGTCGCCAAAAAAATTGTCGCAGAAAGTTTGCGACCTTTTACTAAGCAAAAGGTTGATACGTTGATTCTTGGGTGCACGCATTACCCGTTGTTACGGCCCATTATTCAAAATGTGATGGGTACCGAAGTAAAACTAATTGATTCTGGAGCGGAAACGGTAGGGGAAGTAAGCATGTTATTAGATTATTTTCAATTGGCAAATGACCGGCCGACTAAGGATCGCGAAGTGGCCTTTTATACAACTGGCTCGACGACAATGTTTGATCGCATTGCTTCTGAGTGGTTGGATGAAGGAAGTGTTAACTCAAAACATATAGTATTAGGAGAGAAAAATTTATGAGATACAATGGCCGATATGAGAAAAGCAAACGTGTGACCAAAATTAAGACCAACGATCGTAAATATGCCTCGGGATCGGCAACAATCGCTCAGGGGGATACAATCGTTCATTGTGCCATTCATTGCACGGACACAACAAACCAGTTTAATCAAAAGCCTTACGAACTAAGATTTTTGATATCGTCAGCTGGTCGGGAGCAAGAGGTTTTGGAACAACAAGCAAAAAACAAAATTTTTCTAGAACAAGTTTTGTCTGCTACGCTTCTTGCAACGGAAGCTAGCACGAGTGGAAAGAAAATATTTGTTGAAGTGGTTGTGGAGCAAGATGATGGAAGTTGTTTGGCTGTAGCAACAAATGCGCTATATTTGGCACTACAACAAACCGTTGATTGCTTGGCGATGGAGATGCAAGATCATCAAGTAATCAGACTGGATCAAGCATTTGGATCGGCAAAAATTGCTTTTTTATCCAGAGAAATTCCACTAGTTGATCCCGATCGCCAAGAGGAAAAAATGGCAATTTTTGAAGCTACGCTTGCTTTAAATGAAGCGGGGGATTATTTGGCATTTCAATTTGATAATAAAAACCAAGCATTTGGCATTGATGAAATCAATGGGGTGCTTATTACTGGGACAACCTGTGTACAAGAAGAAATCCAAGAATTGAAGGCCAATCTATATACCCCTTATACGCAGAAGGACGGAGAAAAAGCAATTGTTATCGCAACAAACAATGAAGGAAAAGCCAGAGAATTTTCGGCTTTATTTGGGAAGAATGGTTACCAAATTAAAACATTAAAGGATTTTCCAGCGTTACCTGAAGTGGAGGAAACCGGCACGACTTTTGCACAAAATGCTTGTTTGAAGGCGGAAACAATTGCCAACATTCTTCAAGTACCTGTATTAGCAGATGACTCTGGACTGAAAGTTGATGCATTAGGTGGGTTACCTGGTGTTTATTCAGCCAGATTTGCGGGTGTCGATAAAAATGATGCAGCCAATAATGCCAAGTTATTGTATGAATTAACCGATGTACCAGATGAAAAAAGAACCGCGCAATTCCATTGTACGCTCGCCTTAGCAGCCCCTAAAAAAGAAACACTGCTAGTTGAAGCCGAATGGGAAGGAAGAATTGGTCGTATTCCAAGAGGTGAAAATGGCTTTGGTTATGATCCTCTGTTTGTGGTCGATTTAGATGGAACAACAGCAGCTGAGCTAACAGCTAAAGAAAAAAATGAAAGAAGTCATCGAGCAAAAGCAATTGTAAAATTGGAAAAGAATTGGCTTGATTGGTTGGAAGGAGCAAAAGAATGAACTATTTAGTGTTAAGTGATAGTCACGGTGATCGAGAAATTATACAGAACGTGTACAATCAATTCAAAGAAAAAGTTGATTTATTCATTCATTGTGGAGATTCTGAATTACCGGCAAGTGATCCATTATGGAAAGATATTTTTGTTGTCCAAGGGAATTGCGATTATGATGAAAAGTACAAAAAAGAACAACTTATCGAGACAAGTGAAGACCGAATATTGGTGGTTCATGGACACCTTTATCAAGTGAATTTCACGATGACTCCTTTAGAACTTCGAGCAAAAGAGTTGCAAGCATCCATTGTCCTGTTTGGTCATACACATAAATTAGGCTGTGAATACATTGATTCAACACTCTATTTGAATCCAGGAAGTATTTCCCAGCCAAGAGGATTACCTTATAAAAGTTTTGCAATCATTGAGAGTACTGAAGCATTTTTCCGTGTCGATTATTACGACCGTACAGGGAAAAAACTACCTGAGCTGACATTTTCTTTTAAAAAAAAGTAAATAAATGATGGTTTTAAAAATTATGAATCATTAGTTGGTATAATAGAGAAAAGACAACCATAGGAGGATTAGTTATTGATAGGTGAAAAAACAAAGGAATTGCTGTTAGCTAATGAAGCTGATCTAATCATTCCGGCTGAGAATGTAGCAACCGTTTTATATAACCACCCACTGGAACATGCGTTACTTGTTTTATCCAAAGTAGGCTATAATCAAATCCCTGTATTAGATTCGGACGATCGTTTAGTTGGTTTGATAAGCCTCTCAAATATCGTGAATCGGATGATGGGACTAACTGGTTTTGATGTGAAATTACTTGAAAACTTAACAGTAGCCGATGTTATGGAAGTGAATGTCCCTTGTGTTGCTGAAAATGATTTAGAAGAAATTTTACATTTACTTGTAAATCGTCCTTTTTTACCAAAAATTGATCAAAATGGTGTTTTTTGTGGCATCATAACTAGGAAAGAAGTATTAAAATCAGTGAATCATCTTGTCCATCAGTTAGAAAAAGAATATGTGTTATTAGCAAAAGCCCCTTTAAAAAATCATGCATAATGGTGTTGTTAGGTACTTTGCTGCTTAACTAGTAAAAGAACCATCAGATGAACAGAAAATAAGGTCCCACTCATCACGCCGGATGAATGGGGCCTTATTTCGATGATTAATTGATTTTTTTGGGATGTCTACTCACTTTTTAAGAATAGGTTCATTTGGAATGGAAAAGCCTGCTGCTAACAATGAACGAATGGAATCAGAAAGCAAATCCTCTTTTATTTTGTATTGGAATCCATTTTTAGTATAGAAATTGGTTCGAATGGCATAGTTTCCATTCCCAATATCAACTAAACCAAAGATTACTGGTGGTGTGGTGATACTGTCTTTGTAAGCAACTTCAATTCGTTTGTTTGCTTCCTCAATGACTGAACGAATGGCTGAAATTCCTTCACTAGGATCGATTCGGACATCAACAACAACTTGCATATTGGCTCTTGAGGTATTACTAATTGTTGTAATATTACGATTAGGAATAAAATGAATGGTTCCATCAACTGCCTTTAGCTGTAGTGTTCTCAAACCAACACTCGTTACAGTTCCCTCGACATCGAGATTCATCAATTTGACATAATCGCCAACGTCAATTTGTTGTTCCATAATGATAAAAAAGCCTGTGATAATATCATTCATAAAACCTTGCGCACCTAAACCAATCGCAACCCCCGCAATCCCTGCACCAGCTAGTAAAGAGCCCACGGGTATACCTAAAACGGAAAGTAGAGAATATAGGAAAAAAAATCCGATGGTATATTGAACGATATTTCGAATCAATGTATGGATGGTATTCATTCGTCCGATATTCATATTCATTCGCTTACCATATGATTGATAGGTTCGATCAATGACAGCTAATGTAATTCGCCAAATAACGAGGAATAGTATTAGAAGAAAAATAATCATTAATGTTTTTTGAATAAACAAAGCTGTAATGGATTCCCAATTAATTTGTTGCCACCATTTTTGAAAGGCGTTCATTTGTTTTTCGGCCGGTTCAATGATGGAGTTGTCTGAACTAGAAGTTGTCCCAACAGCTAAAAAAAATGATAGCATATAAGCAATAAATCCTTTCTTTTTTTTCATTTTACCATAGGAATGAAAAAAAGGAAGAATGGACAAATAATTATGAAAGATGAACACCTTTATCAACAAAAATGACTTCACCAATAATGCCACTTGCTAGTGGACTAACCAAGAAGGCGCAAGTATTTCCAACTTCTTCAATTGTCACTCCAACATGATCAGGGGTCCGATCTTCAGATAGTTGAATTAGTTTTTGATAATCTTTTACACCAGTTACGGCTAGTGTTTTAATGGCGCCTGCTGAAATAGCATTGACCCGAATTTTCTTAGGTGATAGGTCTGCTGCTAAATAGCGAACGGAAGCTTCAAGAGCAGCTTTGGCAATTCCCATCATGTTGTAATTCGGCACTGCACGCTCAGATCCTAAATAAGTTAAGGTTACAATCCCACTATTTTCAGCTAAAATTGGTTTCGCATAACGAGTAACAGCGATAAATGAATAGCTACTAACGTCTTGGGCCAAAGCGTAGCCTTCACGGGAAATTTCCGTTACATCTCCCTGCAAGTCATCTTTATTCGCATAGGCAATGGCATGAACCAAGCCATGAATTTCACCAGCATATTCATTAATGGTTTGAAAAGCCTGTTCAATGCTGCGATCACTTGAGACATCACATTCGACTAAAAATTCTGATCCATCAAGTAATTTTTCTAGCGATTTTTTCATTCGTTCATTTTGGTATGTATAGATGACTTCGGCACCTTGTTGTTGCAATGCTTGTGCACAACCCCAAGCGATACTTTTTTTATTGGCTACACCCATCACAACGACTTTTTTACCTTTTAAAAAACTCATATTGTCACTCCTTAATAATTAATGTCTCCTGAACAGTAATTTTTCCTTGATATAACAACATTTCCCTCTAATTTTTGATATAATAGGTGCATGATTTTTTTCAGATTACTGGCATAAATCGT